>CALVLR010000028.1 GCA_944340685.1 uncultured Clostridia bacterium
TCGGCGGCGACGACGATGACGACGAGGATGAGGATGGGGAGGAGGACTTTTAGTTCACGAATTTCTTTTGCTCCGCAAAATAAATTCCGTGAGGGGTGAGCTTTGTACATCCAAATAACAATTCGCCCGCGAACTGTCCTGTCATTCTAAGAACAATAAGTCCGAAGTATCGGGTGTATGCCCTGCGGGTATGTATGCCCTGCGGGCACAAATTGGGTCGCGCAGCGCAGGGGAACCCTGCTCGCGCAAGTAAATTTTAATTCACGCGAATCTTTTTGCTTCGCAAAAATCTTCGCCGTGATTTTGAAGGAAAACACCGCCGCGCAACGCTTTGCGTTCGTGCGACGGCTCGTTTTCCCTCTTTGCGCGAGTTTTAGGGGCTTACCAATATAGCTCGCGCAAATTCACCCTTTCCCCCATAAGCACAGGTATGTGCAAATTGGGTCCTGCTGCGCAAAAGCGTGGTTTTGCTTGCAGAGTAATTTGGAACTCCCGCCCACCCACCCCAAAGAGATGGTTCACGCATCTCTTTTGTTTTGCAAAAGCGTGGTTTTGCTTGCAGAGTAGTTTTAGGGAACGCCTGTCTGTTTGCGAGCTGCGCAGGGGAACCCTGCTCGCGCAAGTAAATTATAGTTCGCGCGAATCTTTTTGCTTCGCAAAAATCTTCGCCGTGAGGTTTAGGAAAACACCGCCGCGCGGCGGGCGGCTCTGCCCGAAGCTTGAGCCGAGGAACATTCGCCGACATCTGCCTTTCAACCATGAAAAACGCCCGTCGGCTGACGGGCGCTTTTGCGTTCTCATTCAAATTGTTCGGGGGGAAGGGGCGCGTCAGAGCCACTTGTCCTCGGGGGTTATTTTGCGTATGACGCGGCAGGGGCTGCCTGCGGCGATGACGCCCTCGGGGATATCGTGCGTCACCACGCTCCCCGCGCCGATGATGCTGTCCTTCCCGATCGTCACGCCCTGCAGAATTTTCACGTCGGCGGCGATCCATACCCTGTCGCCGATTTTGACGGGCTTGGAGACGACGACGTTTCTTATGCGCTCGTCGGGGTCAAAGGCGTGGTTGGTCGTGTAGATGCCCACGCGCGGGCCGAACATCACGTTATTTCCGATCGTCACCTCGCCCATGTCGAAGATGATGCAGCCGAAGTTGAAGAAGACGTCGTTGCCGATCGAAATATTATTGCCCATCTCGCATATGAAGTCGGGCTCGATGAACACATTTTTGCCCACCTTGCGGAAGAGCTGCGCCTTGATCTCCTCGCGGACTTCTATATCCTCCTCCGTCGTCTTATTGTAGGCACGGAAGAGGCGCTTGGCGACACGTCTTCTTGCCTCGAGTTCGGGCGCGCGGTCGTTCTGCGGCAACCCTTTCAGCATCTTCTCCCATTCCGTCATCTCTGCCATCAGCTGCCCCTTCGGATGTTCTTTACGGTCTTCTGTTCGATCGTGAGGTCCTCAAACACGCGGATGCCGCCCTCGCCGAGGGGAGACTGCGCGGAGAGCCCCACCTTTACGCTCTCGCCCACGGGCAGGTGGAAGTAGCGCGTCATATAGAAGTGTTCGCCGTCCGTGGAGTAGTGGAAGGCGAAGGCATCGCCCACCCTGCACACCTGCAGCCAGGCGGTATTTCCCTCGATGTTGCAGCCGTTCGCGTCGTCCGATTCGCCACGCGTCACCACGCTGACGACGGCGTGCGTGTCGAAGTCAGTGTGCTCGAAGCAGAGCTTGCCGTAGCAGTCCACATCCTTCATCACGATGACGACGCAGGCGTCGTACACTTCCTTAAAGTCGTGCGAAACCTTGACTTTTAAGACGAAGTCACCCTTGAGTTCGGTGTAGTAGTAGGGCGCGTTGTGCTTGGACTCGGGCGTGATGCCGTCCTCGCCCGCCGTCGTGCTGCTAGCAAAGAAGTCGCTCCCGGGCGTTGCAAGTATTTCCCAGCGCGAGCCCTTCTTTTCGATCTTGCTCTCATTGAGCCATTCAAATTGCATAAAATGATCTCCTGATGTCGTATGGGTATAGTATATCACATTTTTTGGGCAAAGTGGTTGCACAAAAGCGGGAAAATATAGTACAATATCACCATGAAACGGGAAACGACGGAGAATATCGTCACGGACGAGGGCTATTTGGAACAGCGTTCGCACGGTGAGGCGGGGTTTGCCTTCCGCTACTATGAAGAGGACGTCTTTGCGTTTGCGGCGCACCGCATCGATTGGCATTGGCACAGGGAGTTTGAGTTCGTCTTTTTGGCGCGCGGGGAGATCGCGTGCAATGCGGGCGGCGGGGAATTTGTACTCCATGCGGGCGAGGGGCTCTTCGTCAATTCGGGCGTTCTGCACCGCTACGAGGCGGCGGAGAGCGGCTTTCTGCCCAACATCCTCTTTCTGCCCGCACTTCTGGGCGGCGAGGGCGGCAGGGTCTATGAAAAGTACATTGCGCCCGTCCTTCACGAGGGGGCGGAGTGCCTCGTCCTTCGGTCCGAGGGGGAGACGGGGGAGGCGCTCAAAGCGCTGCTGTCCGTCTTTGAGGCGCAGAAAACGGGGAATGAGCTGGACACGATGTGCGCGCTCTTTGCGCTCTGGAAGGCGCTGTATGCCTGCCTGCCGCGCACGCGCTCCCGTGGGGAAAGGTCGCTTTCCGCCATGCGCTTGAGGCAGATGATGGCGTTCATACACGAGAATTATGCGCGCAAAATTTCGCTCGAGGACATCGCCGCGTCCGTCTATGTCAGCAAAAATACGGCGCTGCAGATCTTTCGGGAGCACATCCGCCTCTCGCCCGTCGCCTATCTCATCGGGTACCGCCTCGAACGGGCGGCAAAGCTGCTTACGGGCGGCATGCCCGTCTCCCGCATTGCAGAAAAATGCGGCTTTGAGAGCGGCACCTACTTTTCGCGCAAATTTAAGGAGATGTACGGCTGTTCGCCCTCCCAGTACCGCGCGCGGCAGGAAGTGCGCCTCGAGCTGGGCATAAAACTGCCCCGAAGCTGACGGAAAATCAGGAGCACGAATCCGAGAACGCGGCGGCGCGGACCTTTGGTCCGCGCCGCCGCAGCCGAAATTTCGCGAAAAGATTTGCGTGAACTCTTATCCGCGTCAGTTCGCGGAAAAATGTGTGAGCTTTTTTAATCTTTCTCGGATACTCTCTCCAAAAACTTTAAAATCGTGCCCCACTTTTCCTCGCGGTTTTCCTTCTCGTTCAAAAACTCGTGGCGGGAGTGGGCAAAGAGCGTGAGCGTCACATCCTTCATGCCCGCCTTCTCGCGGTAATAGGCGGCGAGCTTTTTGACGCCCTTGCCCTTGGCGCCCACGGCGTCGTCCTGCCCCGAGACGACGAGAAGGGGCAAATCTTTCCGAAGCTTCTCCGTATAGTCCTTCGTGTACAGCCTCTTAAGGCCGCGGAAGAAGTCCGCATAAAAGCGGAAGGAGCAGGTGAATCCGCAGAGCGGGTCCTCTTTATACGCCTTGTTGTTG
>CALVLR010000029.1 GCA_944340685.1 uncultured Clostridia bacterium
TCTCGGCTCGCAGCTCTCCATTATCATCATTGCGCTCGGGTTTATCATTGCCAATCAGGAAAAGAAGCGGGACAAAGACAATCCCGACGAACCGCTCGAAAAAACTGACGAGGACAAGAAGGAATAATTACAAAGAACGGATACGCCCGCGGCAGAATTGCCGCGGGCGTAAATTTTGTAGAATTGACACCGCTTGCGAGGGAGATCAACGAACCACCCGCCGCGAAAACTTGCATTACGCATCTGCTTCGTAGTCAACGGAGACGGAGCGCGCCGTCTCGGTCACAGTGTGCATGTACGGCTTGACGGTATGGGCATGGTAGCCCGCCGTCTGGTAACGTTCCAACGCAGCCATGTCCGCGAGCGTGACAATGAGAATGAGATCGTACGAGCGCGGGGAGCGGAGCGCGCCGATCCCCACTTCCACCGAAAGCGCCGTCTCCCCTTTTCCCCGCATGGAGAGCAGCATCTCCTTCGCCGCGGCGGCGGAGCAGCCATCCTTCATCTTGAAACAGACCACATGTTTTACCATATTGTTACCCCACAAATTTTTTATATGCCGATACGACGGTCTCGGCAGCCTCGGCAGCCTCGGCGGCGGTCGTTTCCCTTCCGAAGGAGAACCGCACCCCGCGCAGCGCCGCTTCGGGCGAGCGCCCCATCGCCATGAGCACGTGCGAAGGACTTTGACTGTGCGCCGAGCAGGCAGCCCCGCCCGAACACGCCACGCCGCGCAGATCGAGCGCATTTAAAAACGCCGTGCCGCCGTGGGCGAAGGTAATGTGCGAGATGTTGGGCACGCGGCGCTCGCCGTCGATCGCCACCTCTACGCCAAGCTCGGCGAGGATGCGCTGTTCAAAGGCGTCGCGCAACGACCCCGTATGCGCGCAGAACGCCTCGCGCTCGCTTTGCGCAAGGGCAAGCGCCCGCGCGAACCCGACCGCGCCCGCCACATTGGAAGTGCCGCCGCGCAGCCCGCGCTCCTGTTCGCCGCCCGCAATGAGCGGCGAGAGCGGCACGCCCTTTTTCACGACGAGCGCCCCCACGCCCTTTGGCCCGCCCAGCTTATGGGCGGAGAGCGCGAGCGCGTCCGCATGGCGGGCAAGCTCTCTGAGATCGCACGAAGCCGCCGCCTGCACGCAGTCGGAAAAGAAGTACGCGCCCGCCGCATGCGCGGCATCTGCGAGCGCGGCGACGGGCTGCACGCACCCCGTTTCGTTGTTGACCGCCATCACGCCGACCAGCGACGCGCCCCCGTGCGCTGCAAGCAGTTCGCGGACATGGTCGGGAGAGACGACGCCGTCCTCCCCCACGCGGCAGACGATGTGCCGCCCCCGATCTGCGGAGACGGGCGTGCGGAATGCGGCGTGCTCGATGGGCGAGATGAGGATCTTGTCGCTTTCCCCGCCGCGGGCGATCCCGTGCGCCGCCCAGTTATCCGCCTCGGTGCCGCCCGAAGTGGACTAGACCTCGGCGGGAGCTACGCCGAGCGCACCCGCGACCGCGTCGCGCGCGGCTTGCAGCGCCGCCGCCGCCCGCCGCCCGAAGGCGTGGAGCGAATCGGCGTTGCCGAACTGTTCTGTGAGGTACGGCGTCATCGCCTCAAACACCTCCCGCCGCAGGGGAGAGGTCGCCGCATAATCGAGATAGATCACTTGATGAGCTCCTTTACGATGTATTCCGCCATCAGAAGCCCCATGACCGAGGGAACGAAGGGCAGGGAGCCGACGATCTCCCCCGTCCGTACGGGCGTTTCGTCCGACCAGCACACGGGCAGGTGCTCCGCGCCCCGTTTTTTCAGCTCCCGCCGCATGATCCGCGCGAGCGGGCAGACGGAAGTTTGGGCAAGGTCGCTCACGCGGAAGCGCCCGCCATCGAGCTTGTTGCCCGCCCCCATGGCGGAGATGACGGGCACACCCGCCGCCTTCGCTGCAAGAACGAGGTGGAGTTTGGCGGTGACGTTGTCGATACAGTCGGCAATGTAGTCGTATCCCGCAAGCGGAAGCTCGTGCGCCGTCTCGGGCAGGTAAAAGAGGACGCGCGGCTCGGCGCTGCAGGTCGGATCGATGTCCCTCACCCGCGCCGCCATGACTTCCGCCTTGTACTTTCCGACCGTGGACGAGAGCGCGACGAGCTGGCGGTTGCAGTTGCTCTCTTCCACAACGTCTTTGTCCACGAGCGTGAGCGCGCCCACGCCGCTGCGGGCGAGCGCTTCGGCGCACCAGCTTCCCACGCCGCCCAGTCCGAACACCGCGACGCGGGCTTTTTTGAGTTTTTCAACGCCCGCCTCCCCCAGAAGGAGCGCGGTGCGCGAATACCGATCTTCCATGCCCCCATTATAGCGCACGCCGCAAAAATTGTCAATGCGTCGGCGCCGCGAACGGCGGCGCACAAAAGCCGAGGCGCACGATCGATTGTGAAAATTTTTCTTCGTCCCGCTTGGTGCGTCCGACGAAGTTGACAGCCCCGAACATTTTTGATAAAATAAAGTGAAAAACGTAAACAGGACAGTTTTTTGTAGAAACCATGAAGAAAAATTCAAAGAAGAAACTATGGGTCAAGACGCGCCACCGCGTGGTATTCGCGGTGCTCCGCGTGATCCTCACGCCCATTTTGTGGCTCAAATACCGCTATACCGCCGACCGCGCGCCCATCAAAAAAGGGCCGTGCATCATCCTCAACAACCATCAGGCGACGATGGATCCCTTCTTTGTGGCGAAATCCTTCCATTTCCCCCTCTATTTTGTGACGAGCGACGATCTGTTCAACCTCAAAGTCTCCCCGCTCATCCGCTGGCTCGTCAATCCCATTCCCAAGAGCAAATCGATGGCGGATCTCGGCGCGGTCAAGACGATGCTCCGCGTCCTCAAGGAAGGCGGCGCGGTGAGCATCGCGCCGGAGGGAAACCGCACGCTCAGCGGGCGGCAGTGGGAGATGACGGACGCGATCGCCAAGCTCGTGAAGGTTTCAAAAGTTCCCCTCGTGCTGTACAACCTGAAAGGCGGGTACGGCGTAGATCCGCGCTGGGGCGGCAAGGCGCGCCGCGGAACGTACTATCACGGGAGCGTTAAGCGCATCGTACAGCCCGAGGAGTACAAGGGCATGACCGACGAAGAACTGTTCGAACTCATCAAACGCGAACTTGACGTAGACGACACGGCGCTCGGCGCGCGCTATAAGAGCCGCCGCCGTGCGGAATACATCGAACGCGCGCTCTATCTGTGCCCCGTGTGCGGGAGTGTGGGGAGCATCCGCTCCGAAGGCAAGTACTTCTCCTGTACGCACTGCGGGACAAAGGCGGAATACACCGAGCAGCTCACCATTGCCCCGCCCTTTGCGGGATACGACAAAATTTACGGCTGGTACGAATGGGAGCGCGCGGAGATCGTGAAGCGCGTCCTCGCGGGAGAGCGCATCGAGGACAAGGGCATCCTTTTCCGCGAGAGCGTGAAGATGAAGAAAAAGATCATCCTTGCGGGAAATAAGGTCTCCATAGACAGCGAGGAGCTCCTCATCTCGGACGAGAACGGCGTACAGTCTCGCTACCCTCTCGAAGAGATCGACGCCGTGACCGCGGTCGGCAAAAAGAAGTTCAATTTCTACTGCCACGGTAAAATTTTACAGGTAAAGGGCCACGAGCGCTTCTGCTCCATCAAATATGTGCATATTTTCGATTGGCTCTGCGCCGCCCGCAAACATCGGGAACCCTCTGATCCGACATAATCAATTTTTAAGGAGAAGAATATGAGTTTTGCCCAACTCAATGTATGGACGTTCATCATGGTATTCGCGACGCTGCTTTTGAGCATGCTTGTCGCGGGCGCGCTGAAATACTTTATTCCGGCGCTCAAAAAAACGCTCGTTCCCGTCTCGGTGCTGGGCGGCATTTTGCTGCTCATCATCTCGACCATTGTCTACTTTGCGGCGGGGGACTACCTGTTCAACTTTGCCGCTTACGGCGACGGGTCGGACGGCTCGATGACGGGTATGGAAGTGCTGGAACTGATCACCTACCACTGCCTCGGCATCGGCTTTATTGCCTCGGGTATGCGCAATTCCAAAAAGAAATTTACCAAGAAGCGCGCGGGCGAGATCTTTGATTCGGGCGTGACGACGGTCAACGGCTACCTCATTCAGGCGTTTGCGGGGCTTATCATCACGCTCATCGCGGTGTGGGCGATCGGCACAGACGGCATGATCTCTGCGGCGGGCATCCTGCTGGCGTTCGGCTTCGGGCAGGGCACGGGACAGGCGCTCAACTACGGCAAGATCTACGAAAACGAATACGGCTTCGAGGGCGGCGCAAACTTCGGGCTTACCGTCGCGGCGATCGGCTTCCTCGTGGCGTGCATCGGCGGCGTTATCTACATCAACCATATGCGCCGCAAGGGACTGATCAAGATAGACGCCTCGGTGCGGCGCAGCACGCTTGCCGACTATGAGGACGATAACGAAATTCCCGCCGTTTCCTCGCTGGACAAGATGACGGTGCAGTTCGCCATCGTACTGGCGATCTATGCCATCTCCTTCGGCATCATGTACGGGCTTTCGCTGGCGTTCGACTCCCTTGCCGATACGCTGTTCGGGTTCAACTTCCTCATCGGCGTGCTGCTCACCGTGCCCGCCAAGGCGCTGCTCAACAAGCTGTACGACAAGAAGATCGTGAAAAAGCGCATCATCAACAATTATATGATGGACCGCATCAGCGGATTTGCGTTCGACCTGATGATCGTTGCGGGCGTTGCCGCCATTCAGCTCCCGCTGCTCGCAACTTATTGGGGCGTGCTCGTCTGCCTCGCCGTCGCGGGGACGCTGCTCACCTTCTTCTATGTGAACTGGGTGTGCAAGAAGATCTTCCCCGCCTACCGCCACGAACAGTTCCTCGCCTTCTTCGGCATGCTGACGGGCACGGCGAGCACGGGTATGATCCTGCTGCGCGAGATCGACGGCAGTTACCGCACCCCCGCAAGCGAGAACCTCGTGTACCAGAGCCTGCCCGCCATTGTATTCGGCTTCCCGCTCATGTTCCTGGCAACGTGGGCGCCGCAGAGCAATTGGGCGGCGCTGTGGGTGTGCATCATCGTGGGCGTGTGCTTTGTGGCGCTGAATATCCTCCTGTTCCGCAGGAGCATTTTCAAGAAATATTTCGCCAGGCGCGCCCTTGCCGAAGGCGAAGCGGGCGACGCCGCAGGGACGGACGGCGCAGAGGCGGACGGCGCACAGCACGCAGAAGCCCCTTCCGAAGGCGGCTCCGCGGACATGGGCGGCTCTGACGGCTCCTCCGACGGCGCCTGACCCCGCTCTTTTCTCTCCTGAACGCATCGCCCCGCTCTTTTCCGTGCCCTGGCACACCTGAAAAGAAACGGAATAACATAGCGCGCCGCCGCCCGCAGTTTGCGGGCGGCGGCGCGTTGCTATGCCTGATTTTTATTCTACTTTTCTGTCTGATAAATTCGCTTGAAATCTTCCGGTGCGATCTGTTTGAACCATAAAACTTTATTGATGTTATCCCGCGCAAAACAGACGATCAACCCGAGAAGCATGACTCCGGCAATAATTCCCGGCGCGATCAGCGATGACCAATCGAAGGAATACGAGAGCCCCATGAGCCGGTGCGTAATATACGGTTCCGACAAATTCAAAATAATGCCCATAAATGCAACTTGAAGCACTCCCACAAGTCCGGCTGCGAAAAATTCCGCCCATGCGCACAATGTTCTTGATTTTTTGTCTGCGGCAAGATGCAATTCATCCGTCAAATCATCGAAGCGATCCAGCTCATCTTCCGTCCGAGCCTGCATCAACAACGATTTGACGCGTTCCGTCGGATCTCCATATCGGTGCAAAAGCCAATCATAATAGGGAATTCCTCTGCGAAGACCAATGCCATTGATAAAGATCGTCGCAACATCCGCGACAAGCGCCAACCAGAGCAGGGCTTTGCAAGCGCCAATTATTCCGTTCCACCTTTCCGGAACAAGCAAATCTTCCAGCGACGGCTTCCATAAAAAAACAAAATAGCTCCCTACAAGCAAAAAAATCATCGCCGCAATTTGCATAAAACGGCTGACCCCTGTGAGTGTTTTATACCGAGCGATTTCCTTGGCGGGACCTTTTTTCCATTCTTTAAATAAATCCTTGGGCGGCAATTCCGCAGAAAGCGAAGATGCCCTCTCCTCCTGCCTGCCCGCGATCGCCGCGCCGCAGAGCGGACACACGGCGGCCGTGCCCGCAAATGCCCGCCCGCACTCCGGACATACGGTAAACTTTGTTCCGCAATGAATGCAGTGATCTGCATGGTCGGAAATGGACTGCCCGCATTCGGGGCAGGTGATCATTGCCATAGTCGCCTCCTTCCGCGCACGATACGCATTGGATAAATTTCTCCAAAGAATTACAAAAATATCTGATTAGATATTTTATGTGCAGTATATCATATCTATTCAGATATGTCAAGTTTCTTTTGAGAAACTTATGCTACAAATGGAAGCAATCATGGAAACTGCTTTTTTATCTGTATTTTACGACCTGCTCGCCGAACACGGACTCAACCGCAAACAGTTTGCCGAACAGAGCGGCATTCCCTACCCGACGGTGATCGGCTGGACAAATTTAAAGCGCATGCCGGACTACTATGCGCTCATCCGCATTGCGGACTTTTTCTCCTGCTCGCTCGACTACCTTACGGGGCGTGAGGGCGGCCCTGCGCGCGGAAAGGTTGCGCCTGCGACGGACGAGGAGCGCCTCCTGCGCAATTTCCGCCGCTGCTCCGATGAAGACAGAACGCTGCTTCTGACCCTTTCGGAAAAACTGACGGGCGGCAAGCGGTGAAGGCGCGTCCGGCTGCAATCTTCCCGCAGAAATTGCGCATACTGCGGGCATGAAGCTTACCACCATTCTCTGCTGCGCGTGGCTCATCTTTTTCGGCGTGTCCGCCGCCGTTTGGGCGCTGACGGGGTTTGACCTCGTTGCCTTTCTCACCTTCGGGAACATGATCGCCTACCGCGCCGTGCTCACGCTTGCGGGCGTGGGTGCGCTGTGGCTTATGTTCTGGCTGATCGCCTTCCGCCCCACCCACGAACTGCGCTGAGGGCGGAAAGACGCGCGGACAGCGTGCTTCCCGCAGTTAAAAACGCTTGACGGCAGCATACAAACATGATAGAATGAACACCGAACGGAAGGTTTTCGGTCAACACTTCCGAATAAAAAAACCGAGGTTTTTTCATGTTCAAAAACTTTTTCACCACCAAGCGCATCTGCCGCGCGGGCGTCATCGCCGCGCTGTATGTGGCGCTCACCTATGCCTTCGCCCCCGTGGCTTATCAGGGGATCTTTCAGATCCGCCCGGGCGAGGCGCTCACCATTCTGCCTCTCTTCTTCCCCGAGGCGATCCCCGCGCTCTACATCGGGTGCATGCTCTCCAATCTGGCGTCGATATATCTTATCTACGATGTATTTGTCGGCTCGCTCGCGACGCTCGCCGCGTCCATCTGCACCTATTTCATCGGACTTGCCTTCCGTAAATATGCGGCAAAGGGCGCAACGGCTCTCAAAATCGGGCTGGGCGGGCTGTTCCCCGTGCTCTTCAATGCGTTTATCATTCCGCTCATCATCGTCTTTTTATACCACGATACGAGCGCAGGTGCTACGGTCACGATCGCCTATTGGACGAACTTCGCCTCCATGCTGCTGAGCGAGGCGGTCTGGATCTATGGTCTGGGCATTCCGCTCTACTTCTTTGTAGAGCGCATGCGCAAAAAGGGCGTTGCGGCATTCTGCGACGGCAGGAAAAAGCGCTTGTCCGCAAGCGAGCCGAACGACGAAACGCCGCAGCCGCAGGCATAACAAACAGGCATAACAAAACAATATCGCCCCCGCGCCTTTACGACCGAACGAAGGCACGGGGGCTTTGCATCGGGCGCGCCGCCCGCGGGATCCCCGCGGGCGGCGCGCCCCTTTTTTATAAAATTTCCAACAGCTCGTTGAGGTGCGTGATCACCGCTTTCACGCGGTACGCGGGCGGCAGCCGTTCGCCGCGGCGGTCAAACCAGATGCAGTCCATGCCCGCCGCATTGGCGCCCGCGATGTTGGACCCGAGCGAATCCCCCACCATGAGGCACCGCGAGGCGGGCGCACGGAGCTGCTCCGTCATCGCGCGGAAGAAGGCGGGGTCGGGCTTGATGCAGCCCATTTCCTCCGAGATGAACGTACGGTAAAAAAGCGGACGAAGTGCGGCAAGCCGCCCTGTCTGCATGAACGTAAGCCCGTTGGTCGCCACGCAGAGCTTATAGCGCGCAGAGAGCTCCTGCAGGACTGCGGGCGCGTCCTCTACGGGGTGCGCCGCTTCGGCGAGCGCCTCGGAAAATGTGCGTTCCGCCTCCGCCCTGCCTGCGCCCAGCCCGTACGCCGCATCGGCAAACTGCATGATGTCGCGGACATGGATATAATAGAGCTCGTGATAGCGCGCCCTGATCTCGGGCAGGTGCACGTTATACAGCCCGAGGTCCCCCCAATTCTGCGCGGAAAACTTCCAGCACGCCTCCACCATGTCCGCCGTAGGCTGTATGCCCGCCACCCGGAATGCCGCGCGGAAGGCGCGGCGCTCGTCGGCGTCGAAATCGATCACGGTATGATCGGCGTCAAAAATAATGTAGTCGTACTCTGCCATGCGCGCGCTCACCAATCCTGTTTTTTCAGGCTCTTATCTTTCACGTCGTCGTACTTTTCAAAATAGGCGCGTTTCCACTCCGAGATGGTCATGGGGCGCTCCTCTCCCTCGCGGTACGCGAGATATTCCATGAGTTCTTCGGGCGTGAAGTCGCTCTCCGTGACCTCTCCGTCGAACTGCGAAAAAAGCTTCATCAGATCGTAATCAGACATATTCTTCCCCTTGCCGCCGCATTGCAGCGCTCGACAATATTCGACATTTTACACAGCTTTTTCAGGTTATCCACAGCGGAAATGTGGATATGTGGATAACTCAGCGGATACGGTTCTGCGCTTCGTCGTATTCGTATCCGGCCGCCGCAAGGCGCGCTTCGATCTCCCTGCGGTCGAGTTCGAGATCTTCACAGAGATCGTCCAGAGAAGGATATTCGTCGCGGAGCTTCATATTGAGAAAGCTCACCAGCATCGCTCCGTCGGAAGGGATCTGCATCGTGGTCTCCTGCGGCTGAATTTGCACGCGGGGGCGCCATGCCCCGCAGGCCACCATTATACCATATCCCCGCCGAAAATGCAATGTACACGCGCGCGCAGTTTGCTTGACTTTTTCAGCAGCACGGAGTATAATCAAAGAAAATGTTCACGGAGTGAATTTCATGCAGGAAAACAGCCTGGAAGAACAACTCATCTCTGCCTGGGTACGGCTGACGGGCATTCTGAAAAATACGCGCATCACCAAAGGCATGGTGTATAACGAGGCCATCGTGATGCTGGTCGCATACAACCGATACCGCGAAGACGGCGAAGGGCTTGTTTCCTTCAAAGAGATCGTCTCGGAGACGCGCATGCTCAAATCGCTCGTCAACCGCACCATCGATTCCCTCGTGCAAAAAAATTATCTGCAGCGCTGCGAGGGGAAGGACAAGCG
>CALVLR010000030.1 GCA_944340685.1 uncultured Clostridia bacterium
GGGATTGATGCCCGTGGCTGCGAGAATTTTCTTGGACGTGGTAAGACCGATCCCGTAAATGTAGGTGAGGCCGATTTCAACCCTTTTCTCTCTGGGTAAATCCACACCGGCAATACGTGCCATGAAACATTCCTCCGTAATATTTGGGTAAAAATTGTATCGGAAACGGGATTTTCAGGAAACAGTGGAAAATATTTCCAAAAAAATACCGTGTATTTTCGCTGATAACGCACAAAACAAGCCGACTTCCTGTACGATTTTGCCAGGAAATCCGCTTATCTCTGCGTAAAATTTGGCGGTCTTCTCAAGCCGCGTGTAATAGTATAACATACGACGCCGCGGCTTGTCAACCGTTTTATCGGGGTAATTTAGCCCTGTCTCTGCTTGTGGCTCTTATCCTTGGAGCAGATGACCATGACTTTTCCGTTTCTCTTGATGACCTTGCACTTGTCGCACATGGGCTTGACGGAAGGACGTACTTTCATTTTCTTGTTCTCCTTACAAAGAGTTTTTATAAGCGATTCTTTTTGGATACGCGATATTTTTCGCCGGACAGTTCCGTTTCAGGCGAGCCGAGGAGATCTGCGGCGCTTTCGGCAAGCAGTTCCGCGTAAGACAAGGAGCGTGCGCAAACGCCGAAGGGAGTTTACTAAGCGGTAAATGACCAAGGCGTGCGTAAGCGCGACACCGTATTACGCGAGAAATGTTTGGCGAAAGATTACGATTTGCTGCGCCAGGTGATCCGCCCCTTCGTCAGATCGTAAGGGCTCATCTCCAACTTGACCGTATCTCCTTCGATGATACGGATGTAGTTCATTCTCAGCTTGCCCGAGATATACGCCGTGATGACGTGCCCGTTGGACAGCCTGACTTTGAACGTTGCATTGGGAAGCGCTTCAATGACCTTCCCTTCCGTCTCGATGACGTCGTCTTTGGACATAACTCCTACCTTTCCCTTACAGGGTGAGAATTTCCACGCCGTTTTCACGGATGACTATCGTGTTCTCGTAGTGCGCCGCGGGTTTCCGATCGAGCATAACGGCAGTCCAGCCGTCGTCGAGCACCTTGACGCGCCAGCCGCCTGCTGCGATCATCGGTTCCACACAGATCACCGCACCCGCCGGAAGACGGGGACCCGTCCCCTTTCTGCCGTAGTTCGGAACTGCCGGATCTTCGTGCATTTCGCGTCCGATCCCGTGCCCCGTATACGAGCGGATCACGGAAAATCCGTTTTCCTCTGCATACTTCTGGACTTTGTACCCGATGTCATACAGAGGCGTTCCCGCCCGCAGCCCTTCGATGCCCTTGAAAAAGCACTCTTTGGTGACGTCTACGAGCTTTTTCTTTTCGGCGCTCACTTCCCCGATACAGAAAGTACGCGCGCCGTCCCCGTGAAATCCGTTTTTATAGGCGCACAGATCGACGCTGACGATGTCGCCCGAAAGGAGCACCCTGTCGTCGGGAATGCCATGCACCACGACCTCGTTGACGGAGACGCATGCCGACGCGGGATACCCGCAATAACCGAGGCAGCTCGGTTCGGCGCCCTCCGCTTTGATGAAGCGGTAGACGAGATCGTCCACCTCCTTGGTCGTCATGCCGGCGCGGATGTTCGCTCCGACGAAATCGAGACACTCCTTCACGATCCTGCACGATTCGCGAAGGAGTTCGATCTCTTCTTCCGTCTTGACGGCGATCATACCTTTTTCGCGAGGTCGTCCAAGAGGACCTTGACCTGCTCGAAGAGCACTTCGGCGGGAGCTTCGGTGCCCGTAACGTTGAGGATGATCCCTTTCTTGGTGTAATAGTCGATGAGGGGAGCGGTCTGCTCTTCGTAAACTTTCAGACGGCTTCCGACCGTTTCGGGATTGTCGTCCTTTCTCTGATAGAGCTCGCCGCCGCAGCGCGCGCATGTCGTCGCGCCGTTCAGCGTGCTGACATGATAGCTCTCGCCGCACTCCTTGCACACTCTCCTGCCGCAGAGGCGGTCCATGAGCAGCTTGAAATCGATGTTGATGTTGACAACGCCGTCGATGTGGGCAAACTTGCTGAGCTCCTCCGCCTGGAACAGGTTGCGGGGGAAGCCGTCCAGAAGATACCCGTTCTTGCAGTCTTCCCAAGTGAGACGGTCACGCACGATCTCGCAGGTGACTTCGTCAGGGACAAGCTCGCCCTTGTCGATATACGATTTCGCGAGAAGTCCGATCTTGGTACCGTTCTTGATGTTGGCGCGGAAGATGTCTCCCGTGGAGATGTGCGTGAGGCCGTAGCGCTCCGCGATCTTGGTCGCCTGTGTGCCCTTGCCTGCGCCGGGCGCGCCGAGTAGAATGAGATTCATGCCGTGACCCTCCTTTGATCGGAAATTATTTTAAGAAACCTTTGTAGTTCTTCATCATGATCTGCGACTGGAGCTGCTTATCGAACTCCAATGCAACGGATACGACGATGAGGATACCCGTGGTAGAGAAGACGTTGACCAGATCCTGCCCCGCCCACGAGAATGCGATCGAAGGGACGAACGCGACGAGGGTGAGGAAGATGGCGCCGAACAGCGTAATGCGCTTGTTGATGCGCGAGAGATATTCCGCAGTGGGCTTGCCGGGACGGATGCCCTGAATGAAGCCGCCGTTCTGTTGAATGCTCCGCGAGACGTCTTCCGGATTGAACTGGATCTGCGCATAGAAGAATGCGAAGACAAAGATGAGAATGCACAGGACGATGATATACCACACCGTGCCGTTCGCAAAGTTCTGGTTCCACCATTCAAGTTCGTCCGACCAGTTGGGCACGAGGCTCATGATCATGGACGGGAACGAGACGATCGCGTACGCGAAGATGAGTGGCATGACGCCGCTGCCCGAGATCTTCATGGGGATGACGGAGGACTGACCGCCGTACATCTTGGTGCCGCGTACCTGCTTTGAGTACTGCACCGGAATGCGGCGCTCCGCAAGGTCGACGAACACGATGAGGAAGAAGATGACAAGGACGAGGAACACGAACAGCGCGATGTTCCAGAGCTCACCGACCTGTCCGGTAAATACGTCGCGGAATTTTTCCACGAGAGTCGTTCCTGCCGTGGAAAGAATACCGATGAAGATGATCATCGAAATGCCGTTGCCCACGCCGTATTCGGTGATGCGCTCGCCGATCCACATGACGAGGCACGCGCCCGCCGTGTAGACGATGGTCATGAAAATTCCCGCGACCCACATCGAATTGAAGAAATACGAGGTCTCGATCGCGTCCTGCGTCTGTCCGAACATGACGATGATGCCGACGGACTGAATGACTGCCAGAACGATCGTGACGAGCCGCGTGATGTTGGTGATCTTTTTTCTGCCCTCTTCGCCCTGTTTGGAGAGACGTTCGAGCGCAGGGATCCCGACCGTGAGAAGCTGCATGATAATGGACGCATTGATATACGGTCCGATGCCCAGCGCGAACAGCGTACCGTTTGCGAGCGCGCTGCCCGTGATGCCGCTCATGAGCGTCAAAAAGTCGTTCCCGCTGACCGCGTCCGAGAATGAGTCGCGTGTAAGACCGGGGATGGGAATGTAACATCCGACGCGGAACAAAAGCAAAAGAAGAAGCGTGATGATGATCTTCTTTCTGATGTCTTTATTCCGGAAGGCGTTTTTTAAAGTTTCAATCATGCTTCGCTCCTTTCCGAAGTTTGCCGCAGCCGCGGCTGCCGAAAAGGCGAAAGGTTATACGGTCTCCGCCGTACCGCCCGCCTTCTCGATGCCCTCTTTGGCACTTGCGGAGAATTTCGCCGCGCGCACCGTGATCGCGGAATTGAGTTCGCCTCCGCCGAGGACTTTAAGCCCTGCGTTATCCTTCACGTTTTTGGCAAGGCCGTTCTCGAGCACGAACCCGTAATCGACCACCGTGCCTGCGGGAAGATCCGCGAGCGAGGAAAGGTTGACGATCACATACTCCTTGCGGAAATGGTTATTGAACCCGCGCTTGGGGATCCTGCGCGCGAGGGGCATCTGACCGCCCTCGAACCCGGGACGGACGCCGCCGCCCGAGCGCGCCCACTGACCCTTGTGACCCTTGCCGCTCGTCTTGCCGAGCCCGGAGCCGATCCCGCGGCCGAGGCGCTTTTCCGAAGTTCTGGCTCCCTCTGCGGGAGCGATCGTATCGATTCTCATGTTTGACTCCTTATACAGTCTCGACTTTCACGAGATGTGCGACCTTTTTGAGCTGTCCGCGGAGAGCGGGCGTATCTTCGAACGTCTTTTCCGTGCGGATCTTGGTGAGACCCAGCGCGGCGACCGTCGCTTTGACGGACTCGACTTCGCCGATCGTGCTTTTTACAAGCGTAACTTTGATCATGCCCTGCCTCCTTAGCCCACGATCTCTTCCACGGTCTTGCCGCGGAGCGCCGCGACTTCTTCCGCCGTTTTCAGGGAAGCGAGACCCGCGATGGTCGCCTTGATGCAGTTGCCTGCGTTCTGCGTACCGTGAGACTTGGTTCTGATGTTCTTGATGCCGGCAGCTTCCATGACCGCACGGACGGGGCCGCCCGCGATCACACCGGTACCTGCTTCGGCGGGAAGCATGAGCACTGCGCCTCTGCCGAATTTACCGAGCGTCTCGTGCGGGATGGTCGTCTCCACAATGGGAACGCTGATCATGTTCTTCTTGGCTGCCTGCGTCGCCTTTTCGATCGCCTCGGGCACTTCCTTCGACTTGCCCTGGCCGTAGCCGACTTTGCCGTTTCCGTCGCCGACAACGACGAGCGCAGCAAAACGCATGTTCTTGCCGCCCTTTACCGTCTTGCTGACGCGGTTGATCTCGATGGTCTTCTTGATGAGACCGTCGTTTTCTTCCTGCCTTCTCGGAGGTCTGTTTTCTCTTGCCATCTGATTTGTCCTCCTCAGAAATCAAGTCCGGCTTCACGCGCGCCGTCTGCAACTGCCTTCACGCGGCCGGTATAGAGGTAGCCGCCGCGGTCGAACACGACCGTCGCGATCCCCTTTTCCTTGGCGCGTTCACCCGCCGTAAGTCCGACGAGCTTTGCGGCTTCCGTCTTGGTCTTGCCCGCGAGCTGCTCGCGGATGCCCTTTTCCATCGTGGAAGCGGAAGCAATGGTAACGCCTTTCACATCGTCGATGATCTGCACATAGATGTGATTGAGGCTTCTGTACACGTTCAGGCGGGGCATTTCAGCCGTCCCCGAGACCTGCTTGCGGACGCGAGCGTGACGACGCTGACGAACCGCGTTCTTATCAATTTTCGTAATCATTTCGCGCTCCTTTACTTCTTGCCCTTACCGGAAGTCTTGCCTTCCTTATGCTCGACGTGCTCGCCCTTGTAGCGGATGCCGTAGCCGTGGTAAGGCTCAGGGATGCGGATGGCTCTGAGATCCGCCGCGACCTGACCGACGAGCACCTTGTCGATGCCCGATACGGTGATCTCCGTCTGCGAAGGGCACTCGATCTTGATGCCCTCGGGCTGCACGACCTCGACGGGATGAGAGAAACCGACGTTGAGCACAAGTTTGTTGCCCTGCATCGCCGCCCTCCAACCGACGCCCTTGATCTCAAGCCCCTTGGAATAGCCCTCGGAGACGCCTTTGACCATGTTTGCGATGAGCGCGCGGTAAAGCCCGTGGAGCGCGTTGGTCTGCTGCGTTTCGTCCAGCGCGACGACGTGCACATGGCCGTTTTCGGTCTTGACGTCGATCGCACCCGTGATCTTCTGCGTGAGCGTTCCCTTCGCACCTTTGACAGTGACGACGGAATCTTTGAACTCAACGGTCACGCCTGCGGGAATTGCGATGGTAAGTTTACCGATTCTCGACATAATTCCCTCCTTAATAGACGTAGCAGAGCACTTCGCCGCCAACGTTGGCTGCCTTTGCCTGCTTATCCGTCATGATGCCCTTGTTGGTCGACACGATCGCAATGCCGAAACCGCCCAGCACTTTGGGCATGTTTGCAGCGCCGCTGTACGCGCGCAGACCGGGCTTGGAGACGCGCTGGAGTCCGCCGATCACGGACTTGCCGTCTGCCGTGTACTTCAGGGTGAGAACGAGCTTGCCGTTGTAGCCGTCCTCAACCTCCTTCACGTCTTTCACATAGCCTTCTTCGAGAAGGATGCGGGCGATCTCCCGCTTCATGTTGGAGGCGGGTACTTCCACCGTCTCCTTTCTGACCGTGAGCGCGTTTCTGATTCTGGTGAGCATATCTGCGATAGGATCCGTCATTTTCTGCCTCCTTACCAGCTCGATTTCTTCACGCCGGGGATCTGCCCCTTGTATGCGAGTTCGCGGAAGCAGATACGGCAGATCCCGTATTTACGCAGGACCGCGTGCGGACGCCCGCAGATCGAGCAGCGCGTGTACGCTCTCGTCGAGAACTTAGGCTCCTTCTGCTGTTTGTTGATCATTGACTTCTTTGCCATGTCTGCTTCTCCTTACTTCTTGAAGGGCATGCCGAGCGCTCTCAAAAGCTCTCTTGCCTCTTCGTCCGTCTTTGCCGTGGTGACGATGCAAACGTCCATGCCGCGGATCTTCTCCACCTGATCGTAGGTGATCTCGGGGAAGATAAGCTGCTCTTTGAGTCCGAGCGCATAGTTGCCTCTGCCGTCGAACGCCTTGTCCGAAACGCCGCGGAAGTCGCGGACGCGGGGCAGCGCGATGGAGACGAGCTTATCGTAGAAGTCGTACATCCTTCTGCCGCGGAGCGTCACTTTCAGCCCGATGTTCATGCCCTCTCTGACCTTGAAGTTTGCGACCGACTTGGTTGCCTTGCGGTAGATAGGCTTCTGACCGGTGATGAGCTTGAGCTCGTTCTCGGTGATCTGCATGGACTTCTGGTTGTCTTTGATGTCGCCAAGACCGGTATTGATGACGATCTTCTCGATGCG
>CALVLR010000031.1 GCA_944340685.1 uncultured Clostridia bacterium
CCGAGGAGAACGGGAATCTCGTCACGGAGATCGCGGCGGGCAGTACGGGCAACATTACGCTGTATGCGCGCTGGACGGCGAACGAGTTTACCGTCACATTCGAGGCGAACGGCGGCACGCTCGCAGATGGCGAAGCTGTGCAGACGGTTACGGTCGGCGGAACGGTCGCTTATGTCGAGCCTGTACGCGAGAATTACCTCTTTGTCGGCTGGTTCACCGATGAGGCGCTCACAGAGCGGTACGACTTCAACAAGGTGGTCACGGGCGATATAACGCTGTATGCGAAGTGGCGGCTTCAGGTCGTCACGGGAACGACGACGGACGGAACGGTCGTCACGGTCAGTTCGGATACGGGCTTCGACGACGGAACGTCTCTGCGTTTCGTGGAAGTCACCGACGAGGAGACGATCAACACGGCGGCGGGAAGTCTGGCGGAGAATATGTCGCTCGCGCGTCTCTTCGATATTGAGCTGATCGACGCAAACGGGAATCCCATTGCCATTACCCAGCCGCTCTCGGCCGGGATCTCCGTCGAAGGTCTTGCCGAGGCAGAGGGCAGCTGGGGCGTGGTATATGTCTCCGATGACGGCAGCACGACCGAGACGCTCGCAACGCACATCGGCACAGACGGAAGACTGTACTTCTTCGTGGAGCACTTCAGCTTCTATGCGGTCGTTGACATTACCGAGATCGCCGCGGGATTTGCATGGTGGTGGATCCTGGTCGCGGTTGCAGGCTGTATGCTTCTGGCGCTCATCATTGTGATCATAACGCGCAGCATGCGCCGCTATGAACTCAACTATGTGAACGGCGGCATTCCTTCGCAGAAGCTCAAAGAGAGTGCGCTCATCGATCTTCCGATCCCTGAGCGGGAAGAAGAAGCGTTCGACGGGTGGTATTACGACGAGACCTTCCGTGACCGCGCGACGCTGACCTCCATGCCCAAGCAAAATCTGATCCTCTTTGCCAAGTGGCGCAAGATGACGGATGCGGAGCGTGCGGCGCGCGATCAGAAGCGTGCCGAAGAGGCTGCACAGGCTGCGGAGGGATTCCACCATGCGGAACCGAAGAAGCCGAAGAACGAACAACACGAACAGCCTCCGAGAGAGATCAAAGAGGATGAATAACAGGACCACCCCTTTTGCCTGCGGCGCACGCCGCAGGCAGTGGGGGACGGAGCCGCGCATCACATGGCGCGGCTCCGTTTTCATAAAGAGCAAATGAGGCAACGTCTGCGGTTTGCTTTTCCGGTGCGCATATCCTTCCGTTTTTTACGCAAACTGCAAAAAGATGGAAGGGCAGAGAATTGTTTTCAAACGCCAGCCGCGCATTGTAGCGGTGAGCACGATCGCGGGGAGCAAAGAATGCGAGGGGATCGTGGGCAGGTATGTCGAAACGCCGCTCTCCGACGATATGTTCGGAGAATCCACCTACGAAAAGGCGGAATGCAAAATGCTTTCGCACGTCATCGACGGCGCGATCGCCAACGCGAAGCTCGGGCGCAACGAAGTGGATATGATCGTTTCGGGCGATCTTCTCAATCAGATCATCTCCGCAAGCTTTGCCGCCCGCGATTTTTCGGTGCCTTTTTTGGGCGTTTACGGCGCATGTTCGACAATGGCGGAGAGCCTTGCGGTGGCGGCGGCGGTTGTCAACGCGGGGTATTGCAAAAACGTCGTCGCGGCCACGGGCAGCCACTTTGCCTCAGCAGAGCGGCAGTACCGCTACCCCCTGGAGCTTGGCACGACCAGACCGCCGCAGTCGCAGTGGACGGTCACGGGGGCGGGCGCTTCGCTCGTTTCGGCGAAGGGCGACGGCGTGCGCATTACCTCCGCAACGTTCGGGAAGGTAGTCGACTTCGGAGTGACGGACGTCAACAACATGGGCGCGGCGATGGCGCCTGCGGCGGCGGATACCATTTTAAACCATTTCCGCACCACGCGTGAGGAGCCGGAGGCGTACGATCTCATTGTAACAGGCGACCTGGGCGCGCTCGGGAGCCGTATCCTAAAGGATCTGACGTGGGAAAAAGGGCTGGATATTTCAGAAAATCACGTCGACTGCGGCGAGATCATTTATAATGTTCTTGAAGATGAATTTCAGGGGGGAAGCGGCGCGGGCTGTTCGGCGGTCGTCCTCAATTCCTACCTCTATAACAAACTGACGGCGGGGTCGCTCAAACGTATTTTGTTTGTTGCGACGGGTGCGCTGCTTTCTACCGTTTCGTCGGGGCAGGGGGAGAGCATTCCGTGTATCGCACACGCGGTCACGCTGGAACGATAACTTCGGCGGGTTTCGCCGCAAAATGCCGCGGTGCATTTCCGCCGCGCATGCGGGCGTCAAAAGGAGAACGAACGGATATGGAAGCATTGGAAATTTTTCTTGCCTTTTTAAAAGCGTTTGCAGTCGGAGGACTGATCTGTGCAATTGCACAGCTCATCATCAATTTTACCGACCTCACGGCGGGGAAGATCCTCGTCATTTTTATGCTTGCGGGGATCGCGCTTACGGCGCTCGGGCTGTACCAGCCGCTGGTGGAATGGGCGGGCGCAGGCGCAACGGTGCCGATCTCGGGATTCGGCTATCTGCTTGCAAACGGCGCAATGAAGGGCGCGCAGGAAGGTTTGTTCGAGGCGCTTACCGGTTCTCTTGCCGCGGCGAGCGCGGGGGTGAGCGCTGCGGTCGTGTTCTCCTTTCTCGCGTCGCTCGTATTCCGGTCGCATACCAAGCACAACTGAGATCTTGCGGCGCAAAGCGCCGCTTTTTCTTGTCTTTTTGCGGAAAATGCGGTATACTGTAAGGGAAAAATACGAACCACGCCTTTGGCGGAATCTTTTAGGCATCTTTTTGCTCATCTTCCTTGTAATACGCGGGTATTACTTCGTCATCACGTCACGGCAAGGCGTATATTGCGAATGTTTGGCTTTCGCCGAACATTACGCTTTGCACGCCTGCCGCTCCTCTTTCTCA
>CALVLR010000032.1 GCA_944340685.1 uncultured Clostridia bacterium
CCCCCACGGGCAGACTGACGGCAAGCGCCGCCGCACCCGCTTGGCGCACAAAGACTTCCGTACTTGCACCGCCGATGTCGATCATGCCGCCGTCCCCGTTCCCGAATGCACCGAGCGCCCCCAGGAGCGCTTCCGTCTCGCCGGGGATAACGTCGATCTCAAGCCCGCACATTTCTCTGACGCGCGCACAGAACGCGCCGCCGTTTCCGGCGGTGCGCACCGCAGCAGTCGCAAAAGCGAACGTGTTTGCCCGTCCCGCTTCGCGCACGCCCTCGCAAAAACAGGCGGCGACCGCGTCTGCGGTCCGCGCCATGGCGTCCTCTGCAAGAACACCTTCGCGCATTCCTGCGGCAAGACGGGTCGTAAAAAGTTTCTTATACAAAGTACCGTCCGCCCAAAGCATCAGGCGAACGGAATTGGAACCAATATCGATGACTGCGTATTTTTTCATATCTCTGTCAGTCTGACGGCGTCTGCCAACCCTGCTGCAGAGCAAGATAATACAGACCGCTCTGCGTCTTATAGAATTCCAGATCCTGCTCGCCCTTTTCAAGCAGCTCGGTATAGCGGTCGATTTCGTCGCTGAGATGACTGCTCTGCGCGTTTGCGACGCCCATCTGTACAAATTGGATGATGAGGATGACGATCAGGAAGAGAACGAGAAGAACGCCCGCGACAGTTGCGCCCGCTGCGATCTTTCTCATTTTTTCCTCTGTAAGACCCTCTTGCCTTTTGGACATATCCTTTGTTCCTTTCGAATTAGCTTGATCCTATTATACAACTTTTTTGTGACAAATGCAAGAATTTTATGTAAACTTTTCAGGTAGAGCGCAAACCCCGCGAGACAGCCTGCAAACGTATAAAGGCGCAGGGACGGAAGCTCCATGGCGGCAGAAACCGCAAGATAGCCTGCTGCAAACACGAGACAAAAAAGCACGTCGAGACACGGGCGCACCCACTTCATGCGAAAAGGAAGGCGCAGGAGCGAGACAAGATCGTACGCCGCGCCGCCCGAGGCGCCCATGAGAATACAGACAAGAAAGGTATAAAACTGCGTCACTGAAAGAGACGGCCCACCTTTCCGCCCGTCGCAAGATAGCGGATGCTTTCGATCGACCCGCTCGCAGAAAAATTGCCGCTCCCCTCCGAGAAGGCAAGCACTTTGAGCTTGGTCCCCTCGATTTTGAGTTTCCTTCCGTTTACGGTAAGCGCAATAAGACGTTCCGAAAAGCTGTCGACGCGCTCCACACCTGTGAGCGTGAGCCTGCTTTGATTTTCGAGCGTGAGAGTACTTTGCCTGATTTCTGCCGACATACTCTACTCTATGCCGCGACAACATAAAAAATCCCGCTTTTTAAGCAGGATTTCATGTATTATGTCAGACAGAGTACTTCGCAGTTTACTGTAATTTCGCTTTTGCGCGCGCTTTCGCCCTGAGTTCGCTGTCAAGAATACGCTTGCGGATGCGAATGTTGAGGGGTGTGACCTCCAGCAGCTCGTCGTCGCCGATGTATTCGAGCGCCTCTTCAAGGCTGAGCCGCTTGGGCGGGATGAGCCGGAGCGCGTCGTCCGAAGAAGATGAACGCGTATTCGTGAGGTGTTTCGTCTTACAGACGTTGACGTTGATGTCCTCGTCCTTGGGCGAACATCCGACGACCATTCCTTCGTAGACGGGCGTCCCGGGCGTGATGAAGAGCGTACCCCTGCCCTGCGCGTTGAAAAGCCCGTATGTGACCGCCTCGCCTGTTTCAAATGCAACGAGCGAACCTGTGCTGCGGCGGCTGATCTCCCCCTTGTAGGGCTGATATTCAAAGAAAACAGAACTCATGACGCCCTCGCCTTTGGTATCCGTCAGAAATTCGCTCTTGTAGCCGAACAGCCCGCGCGAAGGGACCAGAAATTCAAGGCGCATGCGCGAACCCATGGCGTTCATGTGTACAAGCTCGCCCTTGCGCTCGCCCATGCTCTGAAAAACGGGACCCGTGTTATCCTCAGGAACGTCCACGATAAGGCGCTCGACCGGTTCGTATTTTTCGCCGTCGATCTCGCGGAAGAGCACCTTAGGGGCGCTCACCTGAAATTCGTAGCCCTCGCGGCGCATCGTCTCAATGAGAATGGAGAGGTGCATCTCCCCCCTGCCGCTCACACGGAACGCATCCGTCGAGTCGGTATCTTCCACGCGGAGGGAGACGTCGCGCAGCAGTTCACGGTACAGGCGGTCCCGAAGGTGGCGGGTCGTAACAAATTTACCCTCTTTGCCGGCAAACGGAGAATCGTTGACGGAGAAGATCATTTCAACAGTAGGGTCGGAGATCTTGACGAAAGCGACGGGCTCGCGGCAGTCGGCGGCACAGACGGTATCGCCGATGTTGATCTTCTCGAGCCCCGAGAAGCAGACGATGTCGCCCGCCGTCGCCTCTGCGCATGGCACACGGTTCAGCCCTTCGCTCTCGTAGAGATTGACGATCTTACCCCTTAACAGTACTTCGGGATGATTGTAGTTGCAAACGACCACGTCGGCATTCTGCCGCGCAACGCCGCGTTCTACGCGCCCGATCCCGATACGCCCCACATAGTCGTTGTAATCGATCGAGGAGACAAGCAGCTGAAGCGGCCCTTTCTCGTCAAGTTCCAGCGGCGGGAAGTGGTTGAGAATGGTATCGAACAGCGGAATCAGGTCGGTCCCCTTTTCGTCGGGATCGAGCGACGAGGTCCCGTCCCTTCCCGAACAGAATACAAACGGGCTTTCGAGCTGATCGTCGGAGGCGTCGAGATCCATCAGAAGCTCGAGCACCTCGTCGATGACTTCTTTTACGCGCGCATCCGGACGGTCGACTTTATTGACGACAATGATGAGTTTAAGCCCCATTTCAAGCGCCTTCTGCGTGACAAAGCGCGTCTGCGGCATGGGGCCCTCCGCCGCGTCTACAAGAATGAGCACGCCCGAAACCATTTTCAGCACGCGCTCAACTTCACCCGAGAAGTCCGCGTGGCCGGGCGTATCGATGATGTTGATCTTCACGCCGTTGTAGTGGGTGGACGTATTTTTCGCCAGGATCGTAATGCCGCGCTCACGCTCCAGGGCACCCGAGTCCATGACGCGCTCTTCCACGACCTGATTTTCGCGGAAGGTGCCGCCCTGTTTGAGCATCTGATCGACGAGCGTCGTCTTGCCGTGGTCGACGTGCGCGATGATCGCAATATTTCTTAAATCTTCTCTTACCATAAGCACCTCTTTATCCAAGGTGGTATTTTAATACATTTCGCCCTGTTAGGCAAGAAAAAATGCCCTTCCGCGCGAAAAAAATTGCCCCGAAGGGCAAAATTCAATAGGGTTTCGGCGCAAGATTCCGATAGGTGCGGAAGGTAAGCGTGTAGCCGTTATCTTCCACGGGCGCACTCTCATAAGCGAGTTCAAAGTTTTCATCGGCGTCGAGATCGGGCACGAAGGTATCCGCGCCGCCCACGGCGTCCACGCGCGTCACAAGCACTTCCGTACAGTAGGGAATGAGCAGACGGTATACGCTCGCCCCGCCAATGACGAACACATCGTCCTCGGGATATTTTTTGACCTCCTGAAAGAGCTCCTCGGGCGAGTGGACGGTGATCACGTCCTCGGGAACGTCGTCGGGGCACAGCACGATATTGACGCGGTTTTTGAGCGGTTTTCCGTTCGGAAAAGAGAGCAGCGTATTCAGCCCCATCACAACGACCTTCCCCTTCGTTGTCTCGCGGAAGAATTTCATATCCTGCGGGATGGAAAACATCAGTCCGTTGTTCTTCCCGATGCCCCATTCCCTGTCCGCATGAAAAATCGCTCTCATATCGCCACCGGTATCTTTGCCGCAAGCGGCGTATATTCGTAATTTTCAAGGCGGAAGCTGTCCACCGTGAAATCATAGAAATTCGTCACAGAGGGATCGACGATGAGTCTGGGCGCGGGCTTCGGCGCATTCCCGATCACTTCCTTCACGATGGGAAGGTGACGGTCGTAGAGATGTGCGTCGGCAATCACGTGGACAAGCTCGCCCGCCTTGAAGCCGCTCACCTGCGCGATCATGATGAGGAGCACCGCATACTGCACCACATTCCAGTTGTTCGCCGTGAGCATATCGTTGGAGCGCTGATTGAGGATCGCGTTGAGCGTATCGCCCGAGACGTTGAACGTCATGGAATAGGCGCAGGGATAGAGATGCATCTCATGCAGGTCCTCGAAGTTATAGAGGTTGGTCATGATGCGCCGCGAAGCGGGGTTGTGTTTGAGGTCATACAAAACGCGGTCGACCTGATCGAACTCCCCCTCCTTATAGATCGCCTTCTTCGCGAGCTGATAGCCGTACGCCTTGCCGATCGAACCCGTCTCGTCCGCCCAGCTGTCCCAGATGTGCGAATGCAGGTCGCGGATGTTGTTGCTCTTCTTCTGCCAGATCCAGAGGATCTCGTCGATACACGATTTAAACGCCGTGCGTCGGATGGTCAGAATGGGAAATTCCTCCTGAAGATCATAGCGGTTGACGATCCCGAATTTCTTTACGGTGTGCGCGGGCGCACCGTCCTCCCAATGCGGACGGACCTGCGCCTCGGTATCCCACACGCCGCTGCTCATGATCTCTTTGCAGTTTGCAATAAAAATTTCGTCTGCTCTGCTCACGGCACTCTCCTCTCTTATGCGTTGATGGCTGCGGCGATCCGCTCGCGCGTGCGCCTTTCTCCGAAGATCTGCATGATCGTCCAAAGATCGGGCGAATTTGCCTTTCCCGTGACGGCAATGCGAAGCACCTCCGCGACGTCGGAAACGCTCCCCTTGTAGGCCTCGGGGTTGGCTTTGTAGTCGCGCATCTCCGCGGCAAAACCGAGCGATGAAGCGATCTCCTTGACCTTGGAGAACCACACCTGCGCGTCATCGGCAGGATCGTAACTTTCTAAAAATTTCTCTAAAACTGCGTCCCGCGCGGCTTTATCGACGCGGTAAGCGTCTTTTTGTACATAGTCACCGAAGAAGTAGCCGATCTCGCCCATCGCCTGCCTTGCCGTGACGAAATCTTTGCGGCGTTTCTTTCCGCCGACGCCCATGCAGAGCGAGAGCACTTTGAGAAGATAGTCTTCATCGGCAAAATACGCCTGCTCCTTCTCCGATCCGTATGCAAGCGCCCACTCTTTGAGGAAGGCGAGCATGTCCTCCGCCGAGAGCGCGGAAAGCTCCGTCTTGGAAATATCGTTGAGCTTGTCGAGGTCGAAGAGCGCGCCGCTCCTGCTCATTTTCGAAATGCGGAAGGGAAATTCTTCCAACGGCTTTTCGGGGAACTTGCGGTGCCACTCCTCGAAGTCGGAATTGAGGAGCGTCAGCATGTACACCTTGACGGCGAAGGGATGATACCCCTCCTGCCGGTAGAAGGAGAGCGAAAGCTCGGGGTCCTTGCGCTTGGAGAGCTTGCGCTTGGATTCGCCGTCCATCTTCATGAGCGAACAGTTATGGCCGTACTTCGGACGTTTAAAGCCCAGAACATCGAAGAGTTCCAGATGAATGGGCAGCGAGGCGAGCCACTCTTCACCGCGGATGACGAGCGTCGTCCGCATGAGATGATCGTCGACGGCATGCGCGAAGTGGTAGGTCGGGATACCGTCCGACTTGAGGATGACGACATCCTGATCGTTTTCTGTGACGGTGACGTCCCCCTTGATCTCGTCGTGAAAAGTGAACTTCTTCGAAGCATCCCCCATCGATTTCAGGCGGATGACGTAGGGCTTGCCCGCGTCGAGCGCAGCACAGATCTCCGCTTCGCTCAGGTTTCGGCACTTTGCGTATTTTCCGTAATAGCCCGTGATCTCCTTGTTTGCCGTTTGCTCATCCCGAAGTGCGGAGAGCTCCTCCTCCGTGCAAAAACACGGATAGGCGCGCCCTTTTCTGATGAGTTCTTTCGCATAGGCGCGGTAGATCTCCGCGCGCTGCCGCTGATAATAGGGCGCGTAGGCATTGGCGCCGTCGATCTCGGCGCCCTCGTCGAAACGGATGTCAAAATAATCGAGTGCAGCAATGACCGCCTCCACCGCACCGTCCACTTTGCGCTTTAAGTCGGTGTCTTCGATGCGCAGATAGAGCGTACCTCCGCTTTGGTGGGCGATGCGCTCGTTGGCGATCGCAACAAAGAGATTGCCGAGATGAATGAATCCCGTGGGCGACGGCGCAAGGCGCGTAACCTCCGCCTTTGCGGGCAAATCCCGCGGCGGGTACTTGTTTTCGTAGGTTTCAAGGTCGGGATACTCCCCCGGGAGAAGGCGTTCAGCGAGTTGATTAAAGTCCATATATCATCCTTTTGCGTTATCTTACTGAGTTATCTTACCCGGATCACGCGAATAAGCGGAGCGTTTCCGGA
Source organism: uncultured Clostridia bacterium (assembly GCA_944340685.1). GTDB lineage: Bacteria > Bacillota > Clostridia > Christensenellales > Borkfalkiaceae > Gallimonas. The sequence continues at coordinate 6,375 of CALVLR010000032.1, forward strand.
GCAATTTCGGCAATACCATTCTCCACGTCGTGCACGAGCGAGACTGCGCGTTCCAGCATGGGCGTCGGGACCCCGCATTGTTTTCCTGCCTGCACGGCTGCTCCGGCGACGAAATCGACATCGCACCGCTTGCCCGCAAGAATGTCGCGAAGCATGCCGGAGCGCGTCTCTTTGTAGTTTTTCATGGCATACGGAAGCAAAAGTTTTGCAAATTTACCGCCGAAAACCTTCATGAGGTCATGCCCGTTCAGCGGGAGCGTCCGGCACCCGTTTGCCTTGGCGACTGCGATCACCTCACGGATCAGCGCCAGCGCGATCGACCTGTGCTTTTTTGCGATCTCATAAAAGGTAAGGCCGGAAATGGCGGAAAGCGACGAAAAAGCCGCATTGATCGCAAGTTTTGCATAGCGAAGCTCCGAAAGATTGCCCACCGTCAGCGTGCCGGCATGCGCAAAGAGCGGCGCGAGATCATTGAGCAAAGCGCCCTTCCCGTACGCGCCGAGCGCCAGATGAAACCCCGTTTCGCTTGTGACGCGGACGACGCCGGGGCGGACAGTCTCTGCGCTCCACGAAAGCGTACACCCGTATACACGGTCGGCGCCGAAAACCTCGGCAAGCCCCGCCTCAGGCAGTCCGTTCTGCACGGTGACGAGCGCCCCGTTCTCTTTGAGAAAAGGTTTTAAAAAGAGCGCAGCGGCGCGGTTTTCCCGCTGTTTTACGGCAAGGATCACCAGATCGTACTGCCCGTTCATTTCGGAAGGAAGTTTTGCCCGCACCTTCGCGCACTTTGTAAGCGCCCCTTCGATGATCGCGCCGCCCTGGTTCATCGCCTCGGCGTGCGCCCTGTTGTGCGTGACAAACTCCAAGGACATTTCGTCCAACAAAACGCCGAGCGAAGTGCCCATCGCTCCGGCGCCGTAAATACAAATCCTCATAGTTCAAATCCTGTTGCTGCTGCGATCGCAGCTACCGTCTCGTCGATCGTCTGACCATCGCAGCAGACGGTGACGTCGGCATATTGTTCATAGAGCGGGACCCGCTCCGCGTAGAGTTCTTCAAGCGTTTCGACATTGCCGCGCATGACGACCCCGCGCTTGACGAGGCTGGGAATCCTGCGCGCAACTTCTTCCATGCTCAGTTTTAAATAGACGACCCTGCCAAGCGTTTTCAGATGCTCCATGGCGCGCGGAAGATAACAGACGCTCCCGCCCGTTGCGATCACACAGCGCATGGCGGCGATACCCGCATTCACGCGCTCTTCAATGGCAAGAAACCCCTCCGCTCCCTCTTTTTCGATGATCTGCGAAAGGAGCGCTCCCTGTTCGCCCTGTATGATGAGGTCGGTATCGATAAACCCGTACCCGATACGCTTTGCCAGAAGCACGCCTGCCGTACTTTTACCGGACGAAGGCATGCCGATGAGAACAAGATTGTCCATATTTACAATTATATCGTATCCGAAAAAAAATGTCAATGCCGCACGGCGGCTTCCGATGCATTCCAATCAATTTTTTTCAAAGACGATCGGAAAGATTTTTAAAACAGGCACAAAAAAAGTTGTCTTTTTCAAGCGGATATGCTATACTTTTTTTCGTATTTCAGAAAAAGGAAAGAAAATACTGTGTTGAATTTACTTGTTCCCGCTACTTTTTATCGTCCGGAACTTGAAGCCGTCTATTACGCGATCAACTATACGCTGATCGCACTCATGGCGGTCGCAGCGATCGCGGCGATCGTCCTCGTCATGCTCCAGCCCGGCAACTCCCAGGGCATCGACGCGCTCGGCGGTTCGAGCGAGACCTTCTACGGCAAAAATAAGGGCCGCTCGCTTGAATCCAAACTCAAAATGTGGACGATCATCTGCCTTGCGGTACTTGCGGTGCTCGCGGTCCTCTTCTTCATCTTGCAGATCCCGCAGATCTGGGGCGATGTATACGGAGCATAATTGAAAAAACAATTGTGAACGGGCGGCGAAATGCAGCCCGTTTTTCTTAACTACGGTCAAAAGCCGAAAAAATACACATAATCGAATAGACGGC
>CALVLR010000033.1 GCA_944340685.1 uncultured Clostridia bacterium
CAGAAATCCACACGAAAAAACTCTCCTGATAAAATCGGATCCCGTTTTGCTTGCGCTTGGCGCGCTCTTCTCCCGCTGCGAGCATGTGGAGCGTGCGCTTCTTTTCGGCTCTCGTGCCCGCGGTGACTTTTCTGAACGAAGCGATTATGATGTGGCTGTGTTTGGTACGCTTTCCGAAAGCGACAGACTGCATCTGCGCAGCGCATGCCGCGAGGGGCTCCCCACCCTGCACAAGATCGATGTTATCTTCGCAGATGAGGTCACGGACGAGAAATTTATGCAAAGCATTGTGAAGGAGGGAATTGCGTTCTATGACAAAACTGCAAAATAAGTATGAAAACTACTCCGCCGCAGTAAAACGGCTGAACGAGGCAAACCTTGCCTACAAGAAAAACGCCGACGACGACATCTATCAGGACGCGCTCATCAAGCGCTTTGAATTTACGTTTGAGTTGTGCTGGAAAACGCTGCGCGAATTCATGCTCGATCAGGGCTACCTCATGGAGATCGCCTCCCCCAGGGGCGTCTTTGCGCTCGCTTATCAGGAGGGAATTCTCCATGACGAGGCGCTTTGGCTGGACATGTTGGAATCGCGCAATCTAACGTCGCACGATTACGGACGAAAAACAGCCGAGACGATTGCCGAAAAAATCAGCAGCCGCTATGCAAAAGCACTAACGGAACTGAGCAAGTACATCTCTTCCGTACTCAAATAGCCAAAGAACTATCGCCGCCCGCAGGCAAAAGTCTGCGGGCGGCGGTTCTTACAATATTGCCTCACATCAGCAATGCCGCCTCATGCAAACCCGCCGTGCTGCAGCACGGCGGGTTTTTGCGATCGGTTTTATAAAATGTCGTTTGCGTAAATGGGGAACGCTTCGCAGAGCGCCCTGACCTTGGCGGAGACGTCGGGAATGGCAGCCTCGCGGCTCTCGATGATCTCGGTGACGAGGTCTGCGATCTGGATCGCCTCCGTCTCCTTCATGCCGCGCGCCGTGATGGAGGGCGTCCCGATGCGCACGCCGCTCGTGATGAAGGGCGACGTCGTCTCGAACGGAATGGTGTTCTTATTCGCCGTGATGTGCGCGCGGTCCAGAAGCGCTTCAAGCTCTTTGCCCGTAAGCCCCTCTTTTCTGAGGTCGACAAGCATGAGGTGATTGTCGGTACCGCCCGAAACGAGCCGCACGCCGTTGTTGGTGAAGCGCTCCGCCATTGCCGCCGCATTCTTGACGATCTGCTGCTGATACACCTTGAATTCGGGGGAGAGCGCCTCTTTGAAGGCGACCGCCTTCGCCGCAATGGTATGCATCAGGGGACCGCCCTGCGTGCCGGGGAACACCGCCTTGTCGATGGCTTTTGCGTACTGCTCTTTGCACATGATCACGCCGCCGCGCGGGCCGCGCAGCGTCTTGTGCGTGGTCGTCGTGACGAAGTCTGCGACCGGAACAGGGTTGGGGTGCAGCCCTGCCGCCACAAGCCCCGCAATGTGCGCGATGTCCACCATCATGAGCGCGCCGACCTTGTCGCAGATCTCGCGGATGCGCTTGAAGTCGAGGATGCGCGGGTATGCGGACGCGCCCGAGACGATCATCTTCGGCTTGCATTCGAGGGCGATCCGCTCCATCTCGTCGTAATCGATGGTCTCCGTCGCCTCGGAGACGCCGTAGGGAACGATGTGAAAGTAGCTGCCCGAGATATTGACGGGCGAGCCGTGCGTGAGGTGCCCGCCGTGCGAGAGATTCATGCCCATGATCGTATCGCCCGGCTTCAGCATTGCAAAATATACCGCAAAGTTCGCCTGCGCGCCCGAGTGCGGCTGCACGTTGGCGTGATCGCACCCAAAGAGTTCTTTCAGACGGTCGCGCGCAAGGTTTTCGACAATATCGACATACTCACAGCCGCCGTAGTAGCGCTTGCCGGGATAGCCCTCCGCATATTTGTTGGTAAGGTGGCTCCCCATTGCCGCCATAACGGCGGGCGAGACGATGTTCTCGCTGGCAATGAGTTCAAGGTTCCCGCGCTGACGTGCAAGCTCCTGCTCCATTGCCGCGCATACTTCGGGATCGGTGTTTCTGATGGTGGTAAGATCGATCATGGTAACTCCCGTAAAAATGTTTTTCATCATTATAACAGAATCGGAGGGAGATTGCAAGAATTTGTTTTGAATTTTCCATTCTCAACGCGGAAAATCGCCTGATAACACACGAAAACGGCGGCGCGCCGCGCAAAATTGCGCGGCGCGCCGCCGTCTCTTCGTTCTCCGATCAGAGATTTGATTTGAAGAAGGATTTCAGCGTTTCGGCAGGCACATAGCCGAGGCTGTTTGCAGCCGGCCGCCCGTCCTTGAAAACGATGACGTTGGGAATGGACATGATGCCGTACTTCTGCGCAACTTCGCCGTTTGCGTCGACGTCTACCTTGACAAACGTCGCCTTGTCCGCAAACGCTCCCGCAACTTCATCGAGCACGGGCGCGAGCATGCGGCAGGGGCCGCACCAGCTTGCCCAGAAATCGCACACGACGGTACCTTCTTTGATGAGTTCTTCGAGCTCTGCACCCGAAACTTCTTTTACATTCTTTGCCATAATTACAGTCTCCTTTGTATATAATCTGCAAGTTCTTCCAACTTTACGCATTCCGAGGCGGAATTTCTCATATCTTTGACCTGCGCCGCACCCTCTGCAAGCTCCCGCTCGCCCAGCACGATGACGAACTGCGCGCCCGCTTTGTCAGCATATTTGAACTGCGACTTGATGGAGCGTTCCATAAGATCGATCTCGCAGGAGATCCCCTTTCCGCGCAGCTGTTCTGCGAGCAAGAAGGCTTTCTCGCGCGAGGCGCCGTCCATGCCCGCGAGATAACACGCGGGACCCATGTCCGCGGGGGGCATGCACCCCTCCGCCTCCATGACCATGAGAAGGCGCTCCATGCCCGCCGCAAACCCGACGGCGGGAACGCTTCTGCCGCCCACCTGTTCAAGGAGGGTATCGTACCTGCCGCCGCCGAGCACAGTGCCCTGCGCGCCCGCCGCCGCAGACACAAACTCGAACACGGTGCGGCTGTAATAATCAAGCCCGCGCACGATCGAGGGATTGACGGTATACGCAATGCCCGCCGCCGTGAGCAGGCGCTTCACTTCTTCAAAATGCGCGCGGCAGTCGTCGCAGAGATAGTCGAGCATGCGCGGCGCGCCCGCGGCGATCGCCTTGCAGCCCTCCTCCTTGCAGTCGAGAATACGCATGGGATTTTTTTCGAAGCGCGAACGGCAGTCGCCGCACATCTCATCGAGATGAGGCGCAAAATACCCCTTCAGCGCCTCGTGATAGCGCGCGCGGCAGGTCTTGCAGCCGATCGAATTGATCTGCAATGCGACCTCTTTCAGCCCCAGCGTTTTGAGGAAGCGGTCGGCAAGGGAGATGACTTCGGCATCTGCCGCCGCCCCCGCCGCACCGTACAGCTCGCAGCCGAACTGATGGAATTCGCGGAGTCTCCCCGCCTGCGGGCGCTCATAGCGGAACGCCGAAATGAGGTAGTACGCCTTGAAGGGCAGCACGCCGCCTGCAAGCCCGTGCTCAATGAAGGCGCGCGCAACGCCCGCCGTGCCCTCGGGACGGAGCGTGACGGAGCGGCCGCCCTTATCGAGGAAGGTGTACATCTCCTTATTGACGATGTCGGTGGTGTCACCCACGCCGCGGGAAAAGAGCTCGGTGTGCTCGAATACGGGCGTGCGGATCTCCTTGAACGCATACGCCTCGGCGACGGCGCGCGCCGCATCCTCGATCTTGTGCCACGCATATACCTGCGCGGGCAGTACATCTTTACAGCCTTTAGGGATCTGGATCATGGTAAATTCCTTGTTTGAATATTCTCGCACGGTTCCGAGTTCACCGTATCGGTTGCGGAAAAAAGTGTAAACCGTTATAAATTCGTCCGCAAGGAAGGTTGCCTTCCGCTGCGGTACTCAATTTGCGCATACCTGCGCTTTTGCGGAAAGGTGAGCCGCCGCGTGCTATACTGTTGCAAAACAGCGGCGGCGAGGGAAACCGAACACAAAGCCGCTTTGCGGCGACTGTTGGGTTTTCCTTCCCCTCACGGAATTTCTTTTTGTCAGTTCAAAAAGAAATTCGTGAACATTTACAGAACATACTTCTTCAGATCTCTGTCCTTGGTGATCTTCGCAAGGTGTTCTTCGACGTACTTCCTGTCGATCTCCACCGTGACGACGGGATAGTCGCCGCCGCCCGCGTTGAAGGAGATGTCCTCGAGCAGGAACTCCATGACGGTATGCAGACGGCGCGCACCGATATCCTCGCTCGTGAGGTTGATCTCTTCGGAGATCTCGGCGATCGCCTCGATCGCATCGGGCGTGAATTTCAGGTCGATATGATCGACGGCAAGCAGCAGCGCGTACTGCTGCGTAATCGAATGCTCGGTGTTCGTGAGAATGTTCACGAAGTCCTCTTTCGTGAGCGAGGAAAGCTCGACGGAGACGGGGAAGCGCCCCTGAAGCTCGGGAATGAGGTCCTCCACGCGCGCAACGTGGAAGGCGCCCGCCGCAATGAAGAGCATGTAGTCCGTTTTGACGGGGCCGTACTTGGTCATGACGGTGCTGCCCTCAACGATGGGCAGAATGTCGCGCTGAACACCCTCGCGCGAGACGTCCGCCCCGCCCGTGTTGCCCTTGGCGGCGATCTTATCGATCTCATCGATGAAGATGATGCCGTCGTTTTCGGCGCGGCGGAGCGCTTCGTCATTGACGGCGTCGTCGTCGATAAGTTTATCCGCCTCCTCCGCGATGAAGATCTTCATTGCCTCGCCGACGGTGATCTTGCGCTTTTTCTTCTTTTTGGGAAGCATGTCGCCGAAAATGGAGCCGAGGTTGATCGCGGCGCCGCCGGGGACAAGCTCCATATTCTTGGGCTCGTCCTGCACCTCCGTCTCGATGACAAGTTTATCGAAGGTGCCCTTGCGGAGAGAGTCGAGGAGGTTGGCCTCGAACACCTCGCGCGCCGTCTCGCCGCGGTCGTTCTTCTTGACTTCAGCGAGGATCTTGACCATCTTCTGCTCGGCGGTCTGAGTCGCCTTGACGGAGACCTCCGCCGTCTTTTCGTCCTTGACGAGGCGCACTGCGCACTCGACGAGATCGCGCACCATGCCCTCGACGTCCTTGCCGACATAGCCGACCTCGGTGTATTTGGTCGCCTCGACCTTGATGAAGGGCGCTTTCACAAGCTTTGCAAGGCGGCGGGCGATCTCCGTCTTGCCCACGCCCGTCGGCCCCTTCATGATGATGTTCTTGGGGGTGATCTCGTCGCGCACCTCCTTGGAGAGCTGTGCGCGGCGGTAGCGGTTGCGAAGGGCGATGGCAACCGCCTTCTTC
>CALVLR010000034.1 GCA_944340685.1 uncultured Clostridia bacterium
GCGCCAGATTTTTGTGAAGATGACGAAGTAATACCCGCGTATTACAAGGAAGATGAGCAAAAAGATGCCTAAAAGATTCCGCCAAAGGCGTGGTTCGTATTTTTCCCTTACACTATAATCGAAGAAATCATCGGGATCTGAAGCGCAGAATATGAAATTCGTACAGCTTGCAAAGACCATTCAGGCAGAGGGGCTTGCGCCCGTCTACCTCATCGAGGGAGAGGAGGCATATTTCCGCGACCATGCCGTGGAGAGCATCCGCGCCGCTTGCCGCCTCACGAATCCCGCGCTCAACGACGCGCGCTATGAGGGGGAGTCGCTCAAAGGAGAAGGGCTTGCCGACCTTCGTCGCGCCCTGGAGACGCTGCCCTTTTTCGATGAAAAACGGCTCGTGCGCGCCTATGAATTCTATCCGACCGAACGCGAATGGGAGAGCTTTTTCAAGACGTACGCCGCGGACCCCTCGCCGAGCACCGTATTTCTCATCGTCAATGCGGGGAGAAAGGCGAATGCCGCCGACCTCAGGCGCAAGGCGGGGGTGACCTATGTGGACTGCTCGCGCGAGAACGAAGAGACGCTCTCCCGCTGGCTGTTCGGCGTGGCGCGGCGGCAGGGGCTTCAGATGGACGCCGACGCGGCTGCACTCATGGTGCGTTACTGCGCGCAGGACGCCGCCCGCATGAAGCTGGAAACGGAGAAACTCGCCGCCATCCTCGGCGAAAGCGGGCGCGTGACGCGCGCCGCGGTGGAGGAATACGTCGCCAAAGATACCGAGTATAAGATCTATGAACTCACGCAGGCGGCGTCCCGTAAAAACTATGCGCTCTTCAGCGAGATCCTCTCCGATATGCTGGAGAAGGGGTCGGACGAACACGCCGTGCTTGCGGCGCTCGTCTCGCACTACCGCACGCTCACGGAGGTGACGGGCATGTCCGGTCCCGACGCGGAGGTCGCAAAGGCGCTGGGCGTCAAACCGTACGCCGTTCAGAAAAACCGCGAGGCGGCGCGCCGCCTCGGGAAAGAGCGTGTTGAGTCGCTCTATCTCGCGCTCTATGCGCTTTCGTCGGGGGCGCGGAGCGGTAGCTGCACCAAAACGGGCGCGCTTTTCGGCGCAATCGCAAAAATATTTTTCGTTTGAGCAAAATAACAGACGAAACGCTTTGCTTTTTTTCGTTGAAATCTGTATAATAGAAAAAACCGTCGTCAAAAAACTCCCGCCGCGCGGGGGAAGGGAGGGGCTATGCGTACGCCGCAGGAGGTCGCCGAAGCGATCAAAGGAATCTTTACCGATTTCTCGCACAATTGGATCATCGTCATCGAAGCCGTCTTTCTCTTTCTGATCATTTATTTCGTGCTGAAGATCCTCTACGAAAACAACGCGAAAAAACTTATCCCCGTATATGTCGTTCTGATCGTCTGTACGGGTGCCGTCACGCTGTTCTCGCGCCATCTTTCTTCGGACGTGTTTTATATTTTCCTGCTCCTTCTGTCGCTCTTTTTCCTGCTGCTTTTCAGCGTGGAGATCAAACGCAGCATCTGGAACAGGGGAAAGCGCGTCATTCCCGCGTCCGGTGAAGCGGCTGCCAAGAATACGGCGGTCAGCGCGCGGGCGGATGAGTACATCACGGGCATCGTCAAGGCGGTGCAGGCGCTCTCCAAGAGCAACACGGGCGCGCTCATCGTGCTCTCCAACGGCAATCTTCCCAAGGAGATCATCGACAGCGGCGTGCAGCTCAATGCGAATATTTCCAATCAGCTCATCGAGGGGATCTTCATCCCCAAAGCGCCCCTGCATGACGGCGCCATGATCATCTACGGCGATAAGATCCAGGCGGCGGGGTGCTTCCTGCCGCTCACGCAGAAGGATTTCCCCAAAGATTACGGCACCCGCCACCGCGCCGGCATCGGCGTCACGGAAGTGGCGGACGTCTCCACCATCATTGTTTCGGAGGAAACGGGCATCGTTTCCGTCGTCAAACGCGGCGAGATCAGCCGCTATGTCGACTCGGAGAGCCTGCGGCGCTTCCTCAAAGATTACTATTGGAAAGAATTTTCCAGCGGAGGGAAGAAAGCATGAAGTTTTTCACGTTTTTAGGAAAACTCTTTACCCATAACGTGCCTTTGAAGATTCTGGCGCTTCTGCTTGCCGTTGCCGCCGTCATTGTCATCAACGCCGTATGAAAAATTGCCTGCGCATCCCGCGTATCCTCATCCCGCGGGAGGGCTTCGAAAAGTGGGCGGTCATCGCCTGCGATCAGTTTACATCGGACAGAGAATATTGGAAACGCGTAGAGCGGTGCGTCGCGGACGCCCCCTCTACGCTGCGCTTTATCCTGCCCGAGGCATGCCTCGGCGAAGAGGAGGAAGAGCGCATCTCCGCCGCCCGCGAGCATATGTACGAAGCGCTCGAGAGCGATAAGCTCGTCAAACTCAACCGCGGGCTCGTCTTTACCGAACGCACCACGCGGGAGGGCGTGCGGCGCGGGATCGTCGCCGCGTTCGATCTGGAGGCATATTCCTGTGAGCCAGGCGTTCCGGCGCCCATCCGTTCGTCGGAAGAAATTCTCAAAGACCGTCTCGCGCCCCGCATTGCGCAGCGCAGGGAAGCGCCCCTTGAATTTCCTCACGCGCTCATCTTCTACCGCGATAAAAAGGAAAAAATCGTGAAGGGCCTTTTGCGGGAGGAGCTGGAAAAACTGTACGATTTCGATCTGATGGAGGGCGGCGGACATATCACGGGGTGGTTTCTGCCCGAATACATTGCCGCCGACGTTGTACAGTCGATGCACGCGAAGGGCGACCCCGTCTTTGCGGTCGCGGACGGCAACCATTCCGTAGCGGCGGCAAAGGCGCACTGGGAAGAAGTCAAAAAAACGCTCACCGAGGCGGAGACGCGCGCGCATCCCGCGCGCTTTATGCTGGCGGAGTTCGTCAATCTCTACGACCCCGCCGTCGTGTTCCATCCGATCCACCGCCTCGTCAAGGAGACGGACGCGGAGGCGCTCATCGACTTTGTCTCCCGCAGCATAAAATGCAAACGGGAGGGGAACGTGCTCACGCCTGCCCTGCCTGCGCAGGCAGAGAGCATCCGCAGGATCGACGCGCTTCTCGAGCAGTTCGTGCGAGCTTCGGGCGGAACGATCGACTATATCCACGGCAGCAAGACGCTTGCGCGCCTTGCGGAGGAAGAGGGCTGCGCGGGCGTCCGGATGCCCGCACTCGAAAAAGACGAATTTTTCCCCGCGCTCAAAGGCGGCGTAAATCTCCCGAAAAAGGCGTTTTCCGTCGGGGACGCAAAGAGCAAACGGTACTATCTGGAGGGCAGAGAGATCAGCTATGATTAAAGTATGTAAATTCGGCGGAACGTCCATGGCGGACGGAAACAACATGCTCCGCGTAAAAAATATCATTGAGAGCGACCCCGCGCGCCGCTATGTCGTCGTGTCCGCGCCCGGCAAGCGCTTCGGCGGAGACGTCAAGATCACCGATCTTCTGTACGAGACGTATGAGAGCGTGAAGCTTGCGGGCAAGACGGGCGCTGCGTTTGAAAAGGTCGCGGAACGCTTCCGCGGCATTGTGCACGAGCTTGCGCTCGGAATGGACATGGAAGGACTGCTTGCCGAGACGAGAGAGGCGATCGTCCGCGAGGGGACGGCGGACTTCTGCGCCTCGCGCGGGGAGTACCTCTCGGGCCGCGTGATGGCGGAGCTTCTGGGCGTTCCATTTATCGACGCCCGCGACGTCGTCAAGTTTACTCCCGAGGGCAGGCTGGACAGCGACCGTACCTATTCGCTGCTCGCGGAGGCGCTCAGGGGCAAACCGCGCGCCGTTGTGGCGGGATTCTACGGCGAGGACGCCGAGGGCAGGGTAAAGACGTTCTCCCGCGGCGGGAGCGACGTCTCGGGCGCCATCGTGGCGCGCGCCGTCGGCGCGGAGCTGTATGAAAACTGGACGGACGTGAGCGGGTTCCTCGCGTGCGACCCGCGCATCGTGGAAAATCCCGTGCCCATCCGCGCGCTGTCCTATAAGGAACTGCGCGAGCTCTCGTATATGGGCGCAAACGTTCTGCACAGCGAGGCGATCTTCCCTGTGCGCGAAGCGGATATCCCCATCCGCATCAAAAATACCTTCCGTCCCGAGGACGAGGGAACGGAGATCGTGCCGACTTCCCGCCACACGTACAGCGGGCGGCGCGTCACGGGGATCGCGGGCAAGAAGAATTTTACCGTCATCTTCCTTGAAAAATCGCTCATGAACGCCGAGATCGGGTTTACATACCGCGTGCTTGCCGTCTTTTTGAAGCACGGGATCTCCTTCGAGCACATCCCCACGGGGATCGACACGATGTCTTTCGTGGTGGACAGCGCGGTCCTCAAAAACGGCGTGCTGGAAGAGGTGTGCGCCGAGATCGAGGAGAACGTGCATCCCGATAACCTGCGCATCATCAACGACATCGCGCTCATCGCCGTCGTCGGCCACGGCATGGCAAGGAGCGTCGGTACATCCGCCCGCCTGTTCGAAGCGATCGCCCGCGCGGGCGTCAACGTCCGCATGATCGACCAGGGCTCCTCCGAGCTGAATATCATCGTCGGCGTCGACAACGAGAACTACGAGCGAACGCTCAAAGCCGTCTACGAAGAATTTTTTGAATAAACGAAAGATCCGCTGCTCGTATGCACCCCAAAAGTTGGACAGACTTTTGGGGTGCATATCATTTTGCAGCGTTTTTTATCGACTTTTTTTGAGAAAGTATGGAAACGGATCGCCCGTTTGCCCTGTTATATATAAAAAGAGATCGCCCGTGCGAATGCACGCGCGAAAAGGGGGGAGTGTATGAAACGGAAATTCGCTGCGGCGCTTTCGGGCGCGCTGATGTTGGCGGCATGCGCCTTCGGGCTTGCCGCGTGCGGCGAACGGCCGCACGAACACAGTTTGCAGCACCACGACGCGGTGGCGGCGACCTGTACGCAGGAGGGGACCGTCGAGTACTGGTCGTGCGAGGGCTGCGGAAAGAACTTTTCCGACGAAGGCGCTGCGGAAGAACTCACTTCGCTGACCGTGCCTGCACTCGGGCACGCATGGGACGAAGGCGAGCAGACGACCGCCCCGACCTGCACAGAGGAGGGCGTTCGGGCGTACACCTGCACCCGATGCACGGAGCAGCGTACGGAGCCGGTCGCCGCGCTCGGGCATACATGGGACGAAGGGAAACAGACCAAAGCGCCCACCTGCAAAGAGGAGGGCGTTCGGGCGTACACCTGCACCCGCTGCGAAGCGCAGCGCACCGAGCCGATCGCCGCGCTCGGGCATATATGGGGCGAAGCGTGGCTTGCAGACGACGTCTCTCATTGGCATATGTGTACGCGCGACGGCTGCGGGGCGCGGAACGAGGAAACGGCGCATACATACGTGAACAGAACGTGCACCGAATGTCTGCATTCCGTCGATTATACAACGGGACTGGAATACAGCGAAACAGAGGGCGGGCTGGAAGTGAGCGACATCGGCAGCGCGACCGACGAGGAGATCACCGTCCCCGCGCAATATAACGGAAAACCCGTCGTCGGGATCGGCGCGTTCGCTTTTTCCTACCCGCAGCATGCCGTCACAAAGGTCTGCCTGCCCGCGTCCATCGTGTATATCGGACAGGGGGCATTTTCCAATATGGCAGATCTGAGAAGTATCGAAGTAGCGCCGGACAGTGCGCTTCAAAGCATCGGAGAGGAAGCTTTTCGCTATACCCCGATCGAAAATGCAGATTTTCTTGCGGATTGTCCGATCGGGACGATCGGGGACAATGCATTTTCCGTCACGGCCATGACCGAGCTTACTCTGCCTGCCTCGCTCACCGAGATCGGATGGATGGCGTTCAGCCGCTGCGCGAGCCTTGAACGGGTCACATTTGCGGACGGTACGCATCTGGAAACGCTCGACAATACCTTCTACGGCTGCGACGCTCTCCGCTCTGTCGATTTCGGCGAAGGGAGCGTGATCGACGAGATCGGAGAGGGCGCCTTTATCAGCTGCGATTCCCTGACGGAGATCGGGATCCCCGACGGCGTTGCGAGGATCGGCGTCAATGCATTTGAATCCTGTGCCGCGCTTGAGCGCGTCATATTCGGAGAGAACAGCATGCTTTCCGACATCGGCGAGAGGGCGTTTGCCTATTGCACGGCGCTCAGTGAGATCACGATCCCTCAGGGCGTTACGCAGTTTCCGGGCAATGTATTCCTTTCCTGTGCGGCGCTTCAGCTCAACGTGTACGAAGGGGGCGCATATCTCGGCAATCAGAAGGAGCCATATCGCTTCCTGATGCGTGCCGAAAGCCCTGACGTTACCTCCTGTACGGTGCATGAGCAGGCATTGGCGATCGTGGACGGCGCATTCAAAGACTGCGCTTCGCTCACCGGGATCACGTTTAACGATACGGTCATGCCGCTTGGGACCGAGACGTTTGCGGGCAGCGGGCTGACGTCCGTCACCTTCCCCGAAACGATCTCTTCCCTCGGAGACGGAACATTCCGATCCTGTGAAAAGCTCGCCGAAGTCACGTTTACGGCGCCCATGCAGTCTTACGGCAATTATGCGTTTCAGAATTGCTCCTCGCTGACGACTGTAACGTTTCCGTCGGAAGGGATCGTATCGCTCGGGTCCGGAATGTTCGCAAACTGCACGGCGCTCACATCCATTGCTCTGCCTTCTTCGCTCTCCCGCATAGAGGGCTCGGCGTTTTCAGGCAGCGGATTGCAGTCGATCGTCATTCCCGCCTCGGTAACGGAGATAGAGTCGTTTGCATTTTCGGGCTGCAAGGCGCTCACAAGCCTCTCGTTCGCGGAGGGGAGCGCATTGGAGAGCGTCGGAATGTCTGTTTTCGACGGATGTTCCGCCCTTACGGAGATCGCGCTGCCGGAGTCTCTCAGTTCGGTCGGGTATATGGCGTTTCAGGATTGTACCGCGCTGGAGACCATCGTCCTTCCTTCCGCGTTGGAAACGATCGGCGACATGGCTTTTTACCACTGTATTTTGCTCCGAGAGGTCGAGATCCCTTCGGGCGTGACAAGTTTCGGTCAGTCGGTCTTTGCACGCTGTTTCGCGCTTGAACGCGCCCTCTTCGCCGAGGACAGTCCGCTCACGACCCTCCCGTACGGGACGTTCAACGGCTGTTTCCGCCTGGAGGAGGTCATTCTGCCGGACAACTTGCTCAACGTGGACGGTTGCGCGTTTTCGGGCTGCACGGCGCTTACGGAGATCGCCCTTCCGGACTGCGTCACGCAAATCGATATGGAGGCATTCAAAGATTGCGAAAATCTGACTGTGCTGCGCGTTCCCGCCTCGATCTCCGATATATGGGACGATGCGTTCACGGGCAGCGGGCTGCGCACGCTGATCATTCCCGCCGAGGTTTCTTATTCGGAATGGGGAGCATTTGCTGATCTTTCGCTCGAAGCAGTCTGCTACTGCGGCACACAGACGGAGTGGGAGAGTCGGGGCAATCCATCTCTGTATTTCCCCGATGAGATCGTGTATTTCTATTCGGAGGAACAGCCCGAGGAAACCGGCAATTACTGGCATTACGACGCGGACGGAAAAACGCCCGTTTTCTGGCAGAGCATCTGAAATATCGCCGTCGGGATCCGTTTGGCGCGCCGCTCAGCGGCGCGCCGTTTTTCCCCGTTGACAAACGGGCGGGGGTTTGGTATAATACTGTAAGGGAACAATACGAACCCGATCAAAAGCGTGGTTCGTATTTTTCCCTTACAGTATAGGAGCGTTAT
>CALVLR010000035.1 GCA_944340685.1 uncultured Clostridia bacterium
GGTACGCCGTAGCGCGCCGCAAGGTCAAGGATGAGCTCCTTCGCATATTTGACCATCCGCTTGCTCGTTACGCGCACCTTCATGGGCGTTTCGGCATACGTTTTGCGGTCGGAGACATCTTCGTAGCGATATTTGCTGTCTTCATAGGCGTCCGGATCGAGCGCCAGATACAGCGTAAGCGTCTTGCCGCCCACGCTCAGGCGCGCAATGCGGTCGCCGTGAAAACGGAAGTTTTCACACGCCTGGCTCACGCGCGATCTCAGCCCTGCAAGCTCGGAGAGGGCGTTGCGGATCTCGGTGTAGAAGTCCTGCATCTTTTCGTTCTGAATGAGGCGGGACTGAAACGAGCGGCGGTAACGCGTGACAAGCTCGTATCCTGCAGGCGTCTCTTCAGGCAGCGGCTCTGCCGCAGGCTCTTCCGCCGCGGCGATTTCTTCCGCCGTCATATCTTCATTTTCTTCAAGCTCTGCGCGGGCGGTCTCGAAGGCTTCCGCTTCTTTCTCCGCTTCTGCCGTAAAGCGCGCTTCGGCGCGGGCGCACGGGTGCGTTTCCGCCTTGTCGCAGCGGGCGCAGAAAGTAAACGAACCGCAAAGATCGTATCCGGCACTTTCGCTTGCAAGCCACTTGTCTACGTCGAGCACATGCTGGCGCTCGGCGAGCATTTCCTCCGTCAGAATTTCCATATTCATTGCTCCCAATTGCTTTCTTGTCTCTATTATAGTATAAACATTTACAAATAGCAAGCGGCAGAACGCGGTTTTTCAAAAAAATGAAAAAATTTTTTACCGTAAAAACGCCTTCATCAGTTCACATGCCCGCGGAATGCAAAGTCCCGTCGCCATTGCCGCTTCCTCGTCATATCTTGCGGCGCCGTTCCCCGTCTCCTCGTTGCTGCGGTAGAGCAAAAAGGGCACCGGATCGGCGGTATGCGTTTTGAGCGCGATGGGGGTGGGATGATCGGGGCAGATGAGCATACAGAACGGCTCGCCTGCAGCGCGCAGCCGCTCGGAGACCGTTTTTGCGACCATATCCACCTGTTCGATGGAGTAGATTTTTTTATCGGTATCGCCGTGGTGCCCGCATTCGTCGGGCGCCTCCATGTGTACATATACAAAATCCAGCCCGCCGAGGAGTGCGTCCGCTGCCGCCGCGGCTTTTCCGGCAAAATTGGTATCCCAGTTTCCCGTCGCGCCCTCCACGTTGATGACTTTGAGCCCCGCCAGAACGCCGATGCCCTTTACGAGGTCGACCGCCGAAATAACGCCGCCGCGCTTTCCGTACAGGTCTTCAAATGCCGTGAGCCGCGGTTTGGTGCCCTCGCCCCACAGCCATATGGAGTTCGCGGGGTTTTTGCCCGCCGCCCGCCGTCTTTCGTTGACGGGGTGGCGGGAGAGGATCTCGCAGGAGCGCTTCATCATCGCAAGGAGCGCTTCGCTGCCCGTTCCCTTTGGAAGGTGCCCTGCAACGGGCTGATCGGAAATGTCGTGCGGGGGCGTCAGCCCGCATCCCGTTTTGCCGCCGTCGATCACGAGGCAGTGGCGGTAGGAGATCCCCGCGTACAGCGTAGAGGGCGGCTTGTCGAACTCAGTTTTGAGCGCCGCGATCAGTTCGCGCGCCTCTTCCGTAGAGATCTCGCCGGCGGAGTAGTCGAGCATCGTCTTTTTTTCGTACGGCTCCTCCTCGGAAAGTGTGACGAGATTGCAGCGAAGCGTCACGTCACTGTCTTTGAGCGGAATACCGATGGAAGCCGCCTCTAAGGGAGAGCGCCCCGTGTAGTAGAGGGCGGGATCGTAGCCCATCACGGAAAGATTCGCGACGTCGCTTCCCGGTTTGTAGCCTTCGGGCACCGTCTTCATTACGCCGACGAGGCTCTTTTTGGCAAGTTCATCGAAGAAGGGCGTACGCGCAAGGGCAAGCGTTGTTTTCCCGCCGCGTCCGGCAAGCGGGTATCCCGCCATGCCGTCGCCCAGAATGACGATATATTTCATGTGTTTCAGCTCCTTGTTTTCAAAGCTTTGAAAGGCTGCGCCCTCGGCTCAGTCGTTTAAGTTCCAGTCGATTGGGGCGATCCCGTGCGCCTCGAGATAGGCGTTTGTCTTGGAAAAGTGCCTGCATCCGAAGAACCCGTTGTAGGCAGAGAGGGGCGAGGGGTGCGCACACTCCAATACGAGGTGCTTGTTCGTATCGATGAGCGCCTTTTTGCGCCGCGCGTTGCCGCCCCAGAGCAGGAATACGAGATGCTCTTTCTTTTCGCTCAGAAGGGAGATGACGGCGTCCGTGAACCAGCTCCATCCGCAGCCGGCGTGCGAGTTCGCCTGATGTGCCCGCACGGTGAGCGCGGTATTCAGAAGGAGAACACCCTCCTTTGCCCACTTGGTGAGATTTCCCGATTTTGCGGGCGGATAGCCGAGATCGTCGTGGAGCTCTTTCATCATGTTTTCCAGCGAGGGCGGTTTGGGGATTCCGTCCTGCACCGAAAAGCACAGCCCGTGCGCCTGCCCCTCATTGTGATAGGGATCCTGCCCGAGGAGCACCGCCTTCACATTTGCGTACGGCGTGTAGCGGAAACAGTTGAAGATGTCGTACATATCCGGATACACGGTGTGGTGCCTGTATTCCTCGATGAGGAATGCGCGGATCTTTTTATAGCGCTCGTCTGCAAACAGGGGAGCGAGCGGCTCCTTCCAATCGCCGAGATCGATCATAGGTTCTCCAATACGGCAAGGTATGCCGCAAGCTCTTTTTTTGCGCCCGCAAGGTCGTGTTCGAGGTAGTTGCCGCACTCTTCGCGGCGGCTTCCGGGCACTTCGTCGAGCGAGAGCGCCACGGGAATGCTGTCTTTGAGCAGGGCAAGCACCTGCGCGTAATCCATGCGCAGCGTCAGCAGGTAGAATCCCGTGCGGCAGCCCATGGGGCCGAAATAGACGATGTTCTCCTTCGCCGCGCTGTTGCGGAGCACCGTCGCCATCAGGTGCTCGATGGTGTGCAGCGCCTTGGGGCTGATGTAGTCGCCCGCATTTGGTTTTTTCAGCCGCAGATCGAAGGTCGTAATGCCGTTTGCGTCGGTCTGCGCGTGCAGTCCCACGGCGAGGGTATCGTGGTTTTTCTGAAAGGAAGGAATTTTATCCATTGCCGCTCACGCCCCGATGCCCGCGAAGATCTCGCCCATGAATGCCTTTAAGTTGAGCATGGCGCGGGCGGTGTTTTTCCTGAACTGCTCGGTCGTGCTGCCTGCCCCGTACACATCGGAGATCGCCTTGACCGAAACGAGGGGCACGCCCGCATATTTGCACACTTCGGCGATCGCCGCACCCTCCATGTCGCGGATGTCCGCGCCAAGGGAGAGGAGCAGGTCATGGTCGGCGGCAGAGTCGTTGAACCGATCGCCCGAACCAAGCGCGCGGCGCGGATAGTCGAGGGCGGCGGGCACATACAGGGGCAGGAAGTTCTCCGTCTCGCCGTCGAGCGTGCCGACCGCGCCTCCGTTTAATTGCGTGAGGTCGAAATCGTACTGTACGGCTCTCTCGATGAGATATACCTCGGTGAGCTCCGTTTTGTCGTTGAGTCCGCCCGCAACGCCGAAATTGAGCACGACGTCGGCGCCCTTTTCGAGCACGGCGCACGTTCCCGCCGCCGCGTTCACTTTGCCTACGCCGCACACGCAGAGGAGAACGTCTTTTCCGAACGCCTTGCCGGTGTACACGGGTTTGCCGTGTACGGTGAGAATATTTTCCACTTCCATCTGGTCAAGGAGCGCCTCTGCCTCCGAATCCATTGCAACCACAACGCCGATCATCAAAACACCTCCCGATAGCAAGTTGTTTGCTTGCTGGCGCCGCTCTGCTTTTTCTCGGAAAAAAGCGTTTTCTCTTGTACTACGGCGCTCGAAAACCCTTGCAAGCAAGTTTTCTCGCTTGTATTATAACAATTTCTCCCCCGATTTGCAATCAAATGCATAAAGCTTTTCAGGCGGGCAATAATTTTCCTGTCATTCAAAGAGACAAGGAGGAAACGCATGAATCCCTTTGAACTCAGGCCGCAGAAGCCTGACAAGATCTTTACGGAATGGAAAAAAGTACTCGTAAAAGCCTACGATAAGAACACGGTGGATCCCTATACGCGCCTGCGTGTGATCCTGATGTCGGGTACAGAGTTTGAATCCGTGCGGCTCACGCACGCCATGTCGCGCATGTGCTCCAACAACGATGTGCGCCGCCGTCTTGCGTACATGCGCCGCGGCGAACAGCTCCAGCAAAAGCGCGTTGCGTCTTTAAAACCCTCCGACGAGAGTATCCTCGAGCACACCATCGGATATGAACAGCTTGCCGTCGATCTCACCGCCAATCTTGCGCTCAGCGAAAAGAACAGTTACGTCAAAAAGCAGCTCGATTTTGCTCTTCTCGAGGACTTCGACCATCTCTACCGCTATGCCGACCTTATGGAGCTGGAAAAGGGCGGCGATCCCGCGCGGCTCGTGGGGGACTATACCGAGATCATGCCCGGGCGTCCCACCGTTTCCGAGTACCGCCACCCCTTCGACGACGTCCGCTTCTATATGAACGGATATCTCAACGACCTCAAGACCAAGCTGAACGTGAATATCATCACGGCGGCGGAACAGCAGACGATGAATTTCTATATGAACGTCGGCAATCTCTACGCTTCGCCGCTCGGCAGAAAGCTCTTCAACGAGATCGCCATGATCGAGGAACAGCACGTTACGGGGTACGGGTGCCTGAAAGATCCCTGCATGAGCGACTGGGAAAACCTTCTCATGAACGAGTATACCGAGTGCTATCTCTACTATTCCTGCGTTGAGGACGAGACGGACGCGCGCATCAAAAAGATCTGGGAAATGCACTTCGAGGAAGAGGTCTCGCACCTGCATGAGGCGGCGGAGCTTCTGCGCACATACGGCGGAAAGGTCTGGCAGCAGGTGCTTCCCGAGGGCGGCGAGTTCCCCGAACTTCTGAAATTCCGCTCCCAGAAGGAGTATGTGCGCGAGGTGCTGGGGTCCGTGCGCCTCACCGGCGTGGAGGAGGGGTTCGAGGACATCGAAAAGCTGCCCGATTCCTTCCGCTATTTCGGCTACAACGCGCGCATTCATGGCAGCGTGGAGTCAGCGGGTACGCATACCGTCATTGAAAAGGCGATCGAGCGGCTGGGGCAGGATTACCGCCTCATGAACAAAGAACACCCTGTGCGCGCCCTTGCTGACAGGCGGAAAGACAATACCGACGTCGGAAGGGTAAAGGGGGCGTGATAGGGTTCACACTTGTTCACGAATTTTCTCGCGCAAAGGCTCGTCGCGGCGGAGCGCCATTTGCAGGTATTCGGCTATGCCGAACACCACGCCTGAAACGCTCGCCGCTCCTCTTCGCAAAAAATCTTTCTACGAAATCTTTTTTGCGAGCGCTGCGGTATGTCAATGTCGTGAGCTTAAACGACAACCCGCGGGTACGGCTTACGCCTATCCGCGGGTTTTCCTAAAAGTCACGAAGATTTTTATATGAAAAATTCGGGGTGCAGGACAAGCCAGATCCCCGCGAGCAGGGCAAGATGCAGCGGGTAAAAGCAATAGAAAAAGTATTTGAGCCGCAGTTTTCCGCGCCTGCCGTTGTAGAGCGCGATCAGCGGCAGGGCAAGCCGTCCGACGGCGCGCATGGCAGATAATTCGGGGAATAAAATCGCGCCGATATGATCGACGAGCATAAACGCGCACGCCAGAAGTTTGAGCGCGTTTCCGCTGAATATGCCGTTTGAGATCGTCTGTTCGCTCTGCATACCTGCATTGTAACGCCTGCAAAAATTCTTGTCAAACACTTTTATTCTGCGAAATTTTGCGGCAGGCTTGACGATGTCTTTTATTTCCTGTATAATGAAAATACGCTTTGGGAGAATACCTATGAAGATCATGTGGTGCGGCACAGCGTCGCTGCTGCTGGAGAGCGGGGGCACGCGCCTGCTCATCGACCCGTATCTGAGAAAATATGACCGCAAAGGCGCGCCCTTTCCCATGGAGGAGGCGCGCAGCGCGGATGCGATTTTCATCACGCATCCGCACCTTGATCATTTTGCCGATACGGATGCGTTTGCAGAAGGGAAGATCCCCGTCTACGTCTCGGCGCGGGGGATCGGGATCGCGCGTGGAAACGGCATGGACGTCTCCGTCATGCGGGAAATAACAGCGGGCGATCGGGTCTGTGTCGGCGCGTTCGAGATCGCGGCGTTTTCCGGAAGGCACTGCGTGTTCGATATGCCCACCGTCTCCCGCGTGCTGTTTTCGCCGCATACATGGCTGCATATCGGCAAGGCGCTGCGCCTGCTCGGCGAAGCGAAACGGTTCTCTATTGCGCTTGACGACGTGCTCGTGTTCTCCGTGACGGACGGCGAAAAGAGGGTCGTTTTGCTCGGTTCGGCGGGCATGGCGGAGGGGCAGGACTACCCGCAGAATGCCGAGTTGCTTGTATTTCCCTATCAGGGGATGTCGGCGATGCATCGCAAGATCGCGCCCTTTCTCGATGCGTTCCGCCCGAAAAAGGTGATGATCGATCATTTCGACGACGCGTTCCCGCCCATCAGTTCGCGCGTTCCGACGAAGAAATTCGCGGCGGCAGTCAAAAAGCGCCTGCCAGAGGCGCAGGCGCTTGTTCCCGAGATGAATATGTGGTATGAGGTGTGATCACACGGGGCGGAAGACGATATTTTCTTCTTTTTCCGAA
Organism: uncultured Clostridia bacterium; assembly: GCA_944340685.1. Taxonomy (GTDB): domain Bacteria; phylum Bacillota; class Clostridia; order Christensenellales; family Borkfalkiaceae; genus Gallimonas. The sequence continues at coordinate 6,723 of CALVLR010000035.1, forward strand.
CAGATGCACAGCGCGCAGCCTTCCAGCTCCCCGAAGAACAGATGAACGGGCGCAGGCGCGCCGTCTTCTGTGAGCGTACCGTCTTCAAAGCGGAGATGCGGAAGGAGACGGGCAAGCGATTCTCCGCGGTATTTCACATACGCCTCTTTCGCCGTCCATAGGCGGAAGAAGTCTTCCTCCTGTTCGGCGGGGGTCAGCCTTTTCTGAAGCGCCTCGCGCGGTTTCTCGTCGCGGAGCTGAACGTCTAACCCGACCTGATGCCTGCCTGCCGCGACGATGGTAAGATCTCCGCTGTGCGAGAGATTGAACCGCACGGGCGCGTCCTTTAAATAGGGCTTTCCGTTCAGGTTGAATTGGAGCCGCCGCGCCGCGTCGCGGATGCCATAGTATTCTTCGAGCACGCGTGCAAGGAAGAGGCGGCTGTCCGTCTGTCCGATTGTATAATATACGCAGATCATGCTGTTATTATAAAATATTTTTACGGAGCTGTCAAGATTATGAAGCGAGGCGAACGCGCGAAAGCGCTGTTTTTGGAAGGGTATAACTGCGCGCAGGCAGTCGTTCTGACGTTTGCGGCGGACGCGGGGCTTGATGAAGAGACCGCTAAAAATTTTTCGCGCCCTCTGGGCGGCGGAATGGGTCGGCTGCGGCAGACGTGCGGCGCGGTCGCGGGGGCGGCGGTCGCCTCGGGCGTGTTGTTTCCCGAACTCACCAAAGCCGAGGCGTATGCCCTCGTACAGGAGATCGCGCGCCGCTTTGCGGAGAAGAACGGCTCTATCAACTGCGGCGAACTTTTAACGGGCGCAGGGCTGAAAGCAGATACCGCCCCCAATCCCGAAAAGCGTTCCGCGGAGTATTATAAAAAGCGCCCCTGCCCCGAGCTTATCTGCGACGCGGCAAACATCCTTGAAGAGATCTGCATCGAGCGCGGCAGGCTGAAAGGGGAGTAATACATATGAAAAATTGCGGCGGGACTGCGTTTTGCAGTCCCGCCGCCGTGTTGAAACGCTTGCACGCTCCGCAGAGGAAAGAAAATGAAAAATCACTTCACGCGATCCCGTGAAGTGATTTTTATATTCTAAACTTTATCATATTCTCTGCACAATGTCAAGGTATGTTTGCAGATTTCTTATTCTGCTTTCAGCCCGATCCCGATCTTCGTGCAGGGGACTTCGCCGCTGAGGATGGCAGCGATGGTGTGGCGGGCATGGGCGATGTACACGGTGGTGCCCTGTGCGGCGGCGTCCTTCACATATTCGAGTTTCGCCTTCGCGCCGTTTGCGCCCGCGCGGGAC
>CALVLR010000036.1 GCA_944340685.1 uncultured Clostridia bacterium
TCTAAGGAGCGCACAATGCGGCAACTTTTTTCAGGCGCACAGCTTCTCGCCGCAAAGCTGACGGGCGCGGGGCTCATCGTCACCCTCCTATTGGCGGCGGCGATCGCGGCGGCGGCAGTGCTTGCCGCCCTCTCGATCGTAAAGCGCCGTAAACGCAACAAGGGCAAATGCGCGGGCTGCGGCGGCAGCTGTACGGGCTGCATAGGCTGCTCCGTCGGGCAACGCCCCCGCAGCGAAGATGCGGACAGCAAAGCAGACAAAAACGAATGATCTCCGATCGTATTTCAAAATTCGACCCCCGCGACTATCGCGGGGGTTTCGTTTACACAAAAACGACCCCGAAAAATTTCGGGGCTTTGCGCCGTATGGCTGACTATACTTCCCTCTACGGGAGTGCTTTTAAGACCGCGCCAATATCCTCGCGGAAGGAGAGCGTACTTTTTGCGTTTTGGGGGAGAGCTTCGGGAAAGTCCCTGTTCATGCGCACGAGGAAGACGTTCTTATTTTCATAGGCCAAGCGCTCGAAGGGGAAGCGGATGATGCCGGGCGTGTTGTAGCCGACGCCGAGCTCTAAGAGCAGCGTCCGTCTGCCGCGCACCCCCGAGCAGAAATCTTCATAGCGCTCCGCCGCCGCATACCACGCCTCATCCTGCACGAAATGCTCGTCCATGCGGATATTGACCTCCATCTCGCCGCCGCACACGGGGCACTTGGGCACAAGAGACGAGGGAATGCGGCAGTTTTTCTCCTCCGCCTCCATGCGAAGGACAAGCTCTCTATTTTTGTACAGCTTGTTGTGGCAGCCTTGGGCGCACTGCAAGTTTCCGTAGTCGCCCTGCACGGCGAAGATGCGTTCCACGGAAAACCCCGCCTTTGCAAACTGCGCGTCGACGTTGGTGGTGATGACGAAATAGTCCTTGTCCTGAACGAGCGCCAAAAGCTCCAGATAGAGCGGCAGGGCGGGCGGCTGCCAGCGGTTGAGGACAATGTGCCGCGCCCAATACGCCCACTTCTCCTCCTGCGTTGCAAAGGGATAGAAGGAGGAGGAATACATATCCGTCATGCCGTATTTTTCAATAAAGTCAGAAAAATTTGCCTTGAAGCGCTCGCCCGCATAGGTGAGCCCTGCCGCCGCCGAAAGCCCCGCCCCGCCGCCGATGAGCACGCATTCTGCGCTTTTCATCAGCTCCCGCAGTTTGCTTACCCGCTTTTCAAAATTTTCTTTCATATTCTCCTCCCTACGCGAAAGGCGGGCGCGGAGATTTGACCGCGCCCGATCGCACATTGTTTTTCGGTTATTTTCCGATAACGGAAAAACGCTTCTGAATGTTGTTTTCGTTTTCGATCTCGTCGATCATGGCGATGGCGTAGTCGGCATAGCTGATACGGCTCTCGCCTTTTCCGTTGACGAAATACTCCTCGCCTCCAAGAATGTACTCGCCCGTGCGCTCGCCATCCGCCACAAAGTCGCCGGCAGGAGAGAGATACGTCCAAAGCACGTCGGTACGCTTGCGAAGTTCGGCAAGTGCCTCGCCCATGTTGTTGGCGAGCGGCTTAAACACGTCGGGGAAGCTCTCCAAATCTTTGACCTGCACGGTGTACTCCGCGTTCACATATAAACTGCCCGCGCCGCCCACGACGAGAAGCCGCACCTTCGTTCCGCTCAAAATATCGCACAGGTGTGCAAGTGAAGTTTTGTGCAGAGGTAGCGTTTCGGGCGTCCATGCGCCGAAGGCGTCGATGACGACGTCAAAGCCGATGAGGTCTTCGTGCGTCAGATCGAAGAGATCTTTAACGACCGTTTGGGCCTCTTTGTTTGCTACGGTTCCGTGCCGTACAAACCCCGTGACATCATATCCGCGGGAGACCGCCTCATCCACCAACAGTTTGCCCTGCTTGCCCGCCGCACAAATAACAGCTACTTTTTTCATGAAATATACCTCCAAGAAATTTTATCTGTGTGACCTTTGCGATCACGGGCACAGTATAACAAATGCAAAATATTTTTTCACGGAAGTTACCTTTTTATCATCGGATAATCAATTTATAACTAAGTTTCTATTTTGAACCATTGACTTTTTCGGGCGTTTTTGCTATCATAGAGAAAAAAAAAGGAGCGCTCTATGCTGACCAAAGAAGAATTGCCCGAATGCCCCGTGGCGACGACCGTGCAGCTCATCGGCAATAAATGGAAACTTTTGATCCTCCGCAACCTCATCTATTACGCGCCGCAGCGGTTCACCGAATTTATGAAGACCATCCCCGCGATCAGCAAGAAGGTGCTGACGGATAATCTGCGCGCGCTGGAGAGCGACGGCCTCATCGAGCGCGAAGTGTTCGCCGAAGTCCCGCCGCGCGTCGTCTACTCGCTCTCCGAACTCGGGAAGACGTTGAAGCCTATCCTCGACGCCATGTTCGATTGGGGCACGGAGTACAAAAGCAGCCTCTGAGCCCGCGCACTTTACTCTGAGCCCGCGCACTTTACAGCATAATAATCATCCACGTGCATAGCACGTGGTATTTCAGTTTCGGGCATAGCCCTAATCATTACTGGCTGCGCACAAGTGCGCCGGAGAATTGGCCTGCCAGCCACGCATTTGTTACTTGCTACCCTTGA
>CALVLR010000037.1 GCA_944340685.1 uncultured Clostridia bacterium
GCAAATGCCGACTTCATGCTCACCGCTGCCGTCTCCAAGTTCGAGGCGAACAGCGAAAACGACGCCGTCGTCGGGCTGTACGCCCTGACGGGCGCAGGGGACAACGTCGGCAACACGGGCGGCGCCGTCAACAAAGTGATGGGCGGCATCTACCTCAAAGCGGACGGCGTTTATTTGCAGTTTGTCGGCAGCGAACAGAGCGGCGTAAAATTGCCCGAAGAATATCAGGCGGCATTTGAGGCAGGGACGCTGCGCATTGCCCTCGGCAGGGCGCAGAGCGTCTGGTTCCTTGCTGCAGCCGTCGGAGACGGGGAGTTCACCCGCTTTGTCGATGCGGCGCGCGTGGCGAGCAGCCTCATCTATATGGGCGGCTTCACGCTCGGGCTGTATAACTCCGGCACGGCGCAGGTCTCGCTTACCATCGGCGTCCGCACGGAGAACGTGCCCGAAAAGGGCGTGATGACGTTCGCCGGGGAGTATGCAGAGGAGATCGCCTACGGCAGAACGCAGGAGGCGAATTGGAACGTCTCCGCAGGGCAGGACTTCTTCATCACGGGCAGAGTGACGGGAACGCTCACCAACGCGGACGGCACCACCACGGGCGAGCGCAAGTTCGGCTTCGCCGCCTGGGAAAAGGACAAGTGGGAAGATTGGTGGGCGCAGGACGCCGACACTTCTGGTGTGAAGGGCGGCATCAAGGACGGCAACGACGGCATAGCAGGCCTCGAGTGGCAGAGCGGTTGGTGGCCGTGGACCGACCTTCCGGAGGGCGGACAGGACGCCTATAAAAGCGGCACGCTCCTCTTCGGCTTCGGCAGGATCGACGGCAACTTCTTCCTCTGCGCCGGTACTTCCACGGAGAATATGGAATTCAACATCATTCAGACGGCGGGCGGCAAGCTCTCCGATAAAAATCTCGTCATCGGCAAGTGGTGCAATCACGGCGACGTGCGCGGCACGCTTGCAGACGTCATGTTCTATGTGGGTGAGGAAGTCGCTTCCGTCGTGACGCTTCCGCAGTAAATAGGACGAACTGAACAGGTCGGGCGTGACGGCGCATAACCGCTCAAACAGGGCTCGTCACGCCCGATTTTTCAAAGGAAACAACTATGGACATTGATCGGCTCACCGCAAAAGAGAAACTTCGGCTCATCTGCGGTAAAGACTTCTGGCACACCGAGGACTTCGGCGGGAAGCTCCCGCAGCTCACCGTGGCGGACGGGCCCGTGGGTCTGCGCGTCGTAAAGGCGCGCGCCGCCGACGGCACGGAGACTGCTTATCCTGCCACGGCGTACCCCTCCGTGCAGCTGCTTGCCAACACCTGGGACAGGGACTGCGCAAAAAAGATGGGCGCCGCGCTCGCGGACGACTGCCTCGAGCGGGACGTGGATATCTTGCTCGCGCCGGGCGTCAACGTCAAGCGAACCCCCCTGTGCGGGCGGAACTTTGAGTATTTTTCGGAGGATCCCCTGCTTGCGGGGGAGATGGCAAAGGCGTACATTGCGGGTTTGCAGGAGGGCGGCGCGGGCGCCTGCCTCAAACACTTCTGTTGCAACAATCTGGAGTACGACAGGCTGCACCAGTCGAGCGACGTCGACGAGCGCACCCTGCGCGAGATCTACTACCTTCCCTTCGAGATCGCCTGCGAGGCAAAGCCCGTCTCCGTTATGTGCAGCTATAACCGCATCAACGGAACGTACGGCGCGGAGTACAAAAAGGGATTTTTGGTCCTGCGCGAAGAGTTCGGCTTTGACGGCGCCGTCTTTTCCGATTGGAGCGCCGTGCGCGACAGGGCGGCTTCCGCCCGCGCGGGACTCGACCTCGAAATGCCCTTCTGCGAGGAGAATTACCAAAAATTGTGCAAGGACTTTGAAGAAGGGAGCATTTCGGAGGAAGAGATCGATGCGTGTGCGGAGCGCGTCCTTGCGCTCATCTCCCGCTGCAAAACGATGCGGCAGGGGAAGAAGCCCCGCCGCACGGAGGCGGAGCGCAGGCGCATCGCGCAGGAGATCGCCGCCGAGGGAATGGTGCTTTTGAAAAATGACGGCACGCTGCCCCTTGCTGCGGGCGCGCGGCTCGCCGTCGCGGGCTGCTACGCGCAGCCCTCCGATATGGGGATGCTGCGCGGCGCGGGCGCCGCCGCCGTCAATCGGGAGGGGGAGACGTTCAGCGTTCCCGCAGCGCTTAAAAAGCGCGGCTATGCTGTCATGTTCGAGCCCGCCTTCTCCTATGACGGCGTGGACTCCTTCCACCAGGACGCGCGCAGGGCGGCGGGGCTCGCCAGCGAGAGCGACGTTTCTGTTCTCTGCGTGGGGCTCGGAGAAAAGTTCGAGCGCGAGAGCGCCGACCGCGAGACGCTCCGCCTTCCCCGCGTGCAGGAGCGCGCCATCCTCGCCTCGGCAGCTGCCGCGCCCACCGTCGTGGTGGTGTTCGCAGGGGCGGCGGTGGATATGAGCGCCTGGGCGGACAAGGTCTCCGCCATCCTCTTTGCGGGGTATCCCGGCGCGGGCGGGGACGAGGCGCTCGCAAGCCTTCTTGCGGGCGAGAAAAACCCCTGCGGACGGCTTTCGGAGAGCTTTCCTCTCTCGCTTGCCGACTGCCCCGCTTCGCGCGAGGACGGCGTCTCGGCGGGCGTCACCCGCTATGCGGAGGGGCTTGACGTCGGCTATCGGTACTATATTACGCATCACGTCCCCGTTCTCTTTGCGTTCGGCTTTGGCTTGAGCTATTCCTCCTTCGCCTATCGGGACCTGACGGCGGAGGTTGGAAGGGAGGGCATTACTCTCTCGTTTGACGTGTGCAATACGTCCGAACGGGCGGGGAAGGAGGTCGTTCAGGTGTATGTGCGCGAATGTACGCCCGTCGTCTACCGCCCCGCCAGGGAACTCAAAGCCTTTGAAAAGGTCTTTGCGGAGGGCGGCGGGCGGCAAAAAGTCTCCTTCACCCTCGGGCGGCGCGCCTTTGCGCACTGGTCCGCGGCGGAGGATGCATGGTGCGTTTCGGACGGCGTGTACGAGATCCTCGTCGGCGCCTCTTCCGAGGATATCCGCCTTACGCTGAAAGTGCGCGCGGAGAGGGGAACATTTTCCCTTCTGCCCTTGCAGGACGGGGCGGAATGTGATAGGATAGTCTCATGAACGATCGCATGCTGCAGACGGGCGTCTGCTTTCAGACAACAGACAGGGCACATCAAGAGGTCTACGACCTCGCCGTACGGAGGGCGCGAAAGAACATCTTCGACTTCGGCGGGACGCAGGTCATGATCGAAGGCTCGGATATGTACCGCGGGGTGTGGATCGAGACGCAGCCCATGGGCGGCGAAATTTACGCTGCCTACGACGCGCGCGTCGCGCTCGGCAATCAGCTCATCTTCATGCGCAATGCCCGCGCGGACGGCAGGCTCCCGGGCGCCATCTTCTTTGAAGAGGGGGCGCTGCGCTGCCGCTACGATATGCTGCAGGGGTACTGCTTCCCGCAGCACGCCCTCAATATGTACTATTGGACGGACGGGGACAAGGGGTATCTTGAAGAACTCTATGCCGTCCTGCGCGCGCACGACGAATACCTCTGGAAATGGCGCGACCCCGCGGGGCGCGGCTGCCTGCAATCGTGGTGCGTGTGGGATACGGGCGAGGACAACAGCGTCCGCTTCGGCAGGGCGCAGGACAGCTGGGAGGGGGAGACGCCGCCCGACTTTGAGCGGATGCCCTTTTACTCGATGGACATCATGGGGTATTCCTATGACGGAAGAGCTGCGCTTGCCGAAATTTCCCGCCTTCTTCATAACGGGGAGGAGGGGATGTGGCGAGCGCGCGCGGAATATGTCGCGCGCCGCCTGAAAGAGTACCTGTGGCGGGAGAAGAGGGGCGCGTGCTTCGACCGCGACAAGACGGGCGCGTTCACGGAACCGCTCGTTCACAACAATCTGCGGTGTATGTATCACGGCGCCTTTTCCGCCGATATGGCTCAGCGGTTCGTGCGGGAGCATCTTATTGATCCCGAGGAATTTTACACGCCCTTCCCCCTTCCCTCCATTGCCGCCAACGACCCCGCCTTCCGCAATCTGGGCGAGAACAATTGGAGCGGACAGCCGCAGAGCCTCACCTACCAGCGCGCCCTGTTCGCGCTCGAAAGATACGGGTATTATTCGCTCGCGGCGGAGCTTGCCCAAACATATCTGCGCGTCATGAAGGAGTATAAACTCTTTGTGCAGCAGTTCGATCCCTTCCTCGCAAAGCCGACGATGGCTTCGCACGACGGCTATGGCCCCGCCGTCCTCAATGTCCTCGCCTTCACCTCGCACTTCTACGGCGTATTCAAACGGCGGAGCAGCATGGTCTGGACGGGCAGCGAAGGAGAATATTCCTTCGAGCAGCGCATAGGTGCAAGGCGCTACCGCCTGGAGGCGGAGAAGGGGCAGATGGCGGGCTTTCTGGACGGAAAAGAATGCTTTCGCGTGCGGACGGGCGTGCGCGTCGTAACGGACGCGGACGGGCGCGTCCTCTCCCTCATCGGCGTGGAAGGGGGCGACGTCCGCATGACAAAAAGCGGGCATACCATGTTCGAGGGAGAGCTTACAAAAGACGGCGCGGTGCAGCCCATGTCCGCGCTGTAAGGAGTGATCAATATGCAGCTTATCTATCATTTGCAGCTCACGGCGCAGGTGAACGCCTGCAAGCCGCGCAGCTATTATATTCCCTTCCCGAGCGAAAAGTTCTCCTTCGAGAAGGGAGACTCCGCATTTGTCACAAAGCTCACAGAATGGGACTTCGGATTCTTTGAAACGCTCCCGGAGGACGTGCTTTCGGTGGCGCTTTCTGCCCGCGTCCGTGTCCCGCACTGCTGGCAGCGCGACGGGTTCGACAAGGATATGTATTCCAACATCGCCTATCCCTTCCCGTACGACCCGCCCCATATCGACAAGCCCATCCCCTGCGGCATATACGAGACGAAGGTGTACATTGCCGATACGGGGGAGGAATACTACCTCAACTTCGAGGGCGCGGACAGCTGCCTCTATCTCTTTGTCAACGGCGCGTTTGCGGGCTATTCCACCGTGTCCCACTCTTCATCGGAATTCGACGTCACCGCCCTTCTACAGGCGGGGGAGAACACCGTCCGCGTCGTCGTCATGAAGTGGTGCACGGGTTCCTATCTCGAGGACCAGGACAAACTGCGCATGAGCGGGCTCTTCCGCGACGTCTATCTCCTGCGCCGCGAGAAGGGGCATCTTTGCGACTACAAGATCACCTCCGACGTGCGCGGGAGCATAGGCGTCATCCGCTTCTCCTGCGACAGATCCTGCCGCGTCACCCTTCTGGACGGCGAGAGCAGGATCGCCTGCAAAGAGGGGAAGGAGGCGGAATTTTTCATCCCCGACGCCCGTCTCTGGACAGCGGAGACGCCCGAGGTGTACACGCTGCACATCGTGTGCGGAAGGGAGCATATCCGCGAATACGTGGGCATCCGCACGGTCGCGGCGGACGGCGCGGTGTTTAAGATCAATTCTTCGCCCGTAAAATTCAAGGGCGTCAACCGCCATTCCATGACGGTCAACGGCTATGTGGAGAGCATCGGCGAGCTGGAGCGCGATCTTGAAATGTTCAGGCGCTGCAACATCAACGCCGTGCGCACGGCGCACTATCCGCCCCATCCGCTCTTGCCCGTTCTGTGCGATCTTTACGGGATCTATCTTTTGGAGGAGGCGGATCTCGAAACGCACGGGACCATCCTGCAGCACAACGACGCCTCCGAATTGGCGCGTTTTTCCGACCTGTCCGCAGACGAGAAGTGGAAGGAGCTGTACGTTCACCGCGCCGAGCGCATGGTCGCGCGCGACAAGAACAGGGCGTCCGTCGTCATGTGGTCGGTGGGAAACGAATCGGGCTGGGGGTGCAACACCGAGGCATCGGCACAGGCGATCCACGCGCTGGACAGCCGCCCCGTCCACTACGAGGGGGTCTACGATCCCGTCATCGACGATTGGCGGGAGGAGCACTGCCTCGATGTGTGCAGCAGGATGTATCCCTCCTGTGCCGATATAGAAAAGATCCTCGGTCGCGGCTTGAAGAAGCCCTTCGTCTTGTGCGAATATACGCACGCGATGGGCAATTCCTGCGGGGATGTCTCCGCCTATTGGGATCTCATTTACACGCACAAAGAGCTGTGCGGCGCGTTCGTGTGGGAGTGGTGCGACCACAACGTCGTAAAGGACGGGAAAATGCTTTATGCGGGCGACTTTGACGAGGAGGACGACAATTTCCGCCGCGACGGCAATTTCTGCACGGACGGGCTCGTCGGCATCGACCGCACCGTGCATTCCTCCTTATCGGAGGTCGCCGAGGTGTATGCCCCCGCCGCCGTCGTCCGCACGGAGGACGGCATCAAAGTCGTCAACCGCCGCGATTTCTGCTCGCTTGACGATCTTTCCTGCACCTGTACTCTGCGGGAGAACGGGCGGGAAGTGCGCTCGTTTTCCGTGGACGTTTCGAAAATCTCGCCCCATTGCAGTAAAAACATCACGCTCATCCTCCCCGAGGCGAAGGGATATGTAACGCTCGATTTTGTGTTCACGAAGGCGGGGGAATACGTCTCTTCTTCGCAGCTCGTCCTCTCCGATAAAACGCCGCTCGCGGCGGGCGGCGCGCCCGCGATCGTCACAACAGCGCAGCGCGGGATCGAGGCGGAAGGGGAGTACCGCGCCGTCCTCAACGAGCGGGGGATGCTCTGTTCGCTGCAAAAGGAGGGGGAGCTGCTGCGCGCGCCCGTGCGCGTCAACCTCTGGCGCGTTCCTACCGACAACGATATTTACGCCAAGGAGCGCTGGACAAAGTACCGCCTTCAGCAGGCGCAGTTTTTCCCCAAAGAGCGGAAGGTGCGCGGGCACGAGGTCACCTGTTCGGGCGTGATCGCTGCGGACATGGTGGAGCCGATCGCGGATATGGACCTTATCTATGCCTTCTTCCGCGAAAAAATCGCCGTGCGCCTGCACGTCCGCAAGCGGGCATGGGTGGAGGATGTCCCCCGTCTCGGGCTCTTGTTCCCGCTCGTCGGCCGCCTTCAGAATGTGACATGGTTCGGGCGGGGCGCGGGGGAGGCGTATGAGGACAGGGTGCTTGCCTGCCCCGTGGGGCGGTATCAAAGCACCGTCCGCAGAATGTACGTTCCCTATGTGCGCCCGCAGGAGAACGGCTCGCACTGCGGCAGCCGCCACGTCGCTCTCTTCGGAGAGGGAAGCAGCATTGCCTTCCGCAGCGAAAATGATTTCAGCTTCTGCGCGAGCCCGTATATGGCGGAAGAGTTCCGCCCGCATTCCTTTGAGATGCGCGAAAGCGGCGACGTCGATCTGTATCTCGATTACCGTATGTGCGGGCTCGGTTCGCATTCCTGTGGGCCCGAACTCGACAAAAAGTACCGCTTCACGGAACGCGACATCGTGTTTTCGTTTGAGATCTTATTTGATAAGGAGAGTGAGTCAAGATGAAAAGGACAAAGAGGATCTTTTCCCTGCTTCTGGGCGCGGCATTGGCGGCGGCGACCGTCTTATCGGCGGCGTCCTGCGCGGACGGTGCGCACGAGCATACGCTTCGCCAGATGAAGGCGAAGGAGGCGACCTGCTTCGAGGACGGCAATCTTGCCTATTGGGAGTGTACGGAGTGCAAAAAGCTCTTTTCGGACGCCGAGGGCACAGAGGAGGTGACGGCGGAGGACATCGCCCTTCCCGCGCACCACACACCGCAGTTCGTCGCCGCCGTCAAGGGGGACGGGACGTTTGAAACGTCCTCCGTCGCTCACTACGTCTGCACAGTTTGCGGAAGTATGTTCGAGAACGAGGCGTGTACGCTTCCGCTCACCGCGGAGGAAGTGTATGAAATAAAGACGTACGCGTTGAGCGATGCGCGCGTTTCAGTCTCCAACGGGACGAGCGCCATTAAAGCGTATGTGGAGGGGGTGCAGACGACGCTCGCCGTCACGCAGCTCACCTTCGGGCTCCGCATCTTTTTGGGCTGGGAGACGGACGGATGCGTTGCGGACGACGCCAAGTATTCCCCCGAACCCTACCGCCTCAACCTCAATCTCGATACGCAGCGCAGCAACGAGTCGGAATTTTACCCGCGCGTCATGCTCGGCTGCGATACGGACGGGGCATGGGTCGGCACCAACGATTCACAAAAGACCTATCTTGCGGACGTCGATGCTTCGCTCTTAGACGCTTTCCGCGAGGACAACGGCATCTATCTCGTCGTCCTGCGCGACGGAGAGAAGGTCTCCGTCTATGGCGAGGACAAGGCGGGCAAGCGGCACTTCGTCGGGGAATATACCCTGCTCGATACAACGCCGCTCATCAAGGTGACGCTCGGCGTACACGACGGGTTCTATCTTTCGTCCGACTGCCCCGCCGTTGCTAAGGACGGCGCCATCGCCATCGGGCTGACGGATGCGGAGAGCGGCGTGTTCGGCGATGCCGTCTCCCCCGCGGAGCAGATCATCGTACAGGACACCAATGCGTGGGTCGGCTATCCCGCCACCGAATTTACGCTCGTGCTCCCGGAGGGCGCGCAGGGAGAGGTCGTCTACAGCTACGACGAGAGCAAACTCACCATCGACGGGGCGGCGCACACCGTTAAGGCGCTTGCCGCGGGCAGGCATCAGGTCAAAGTCACTTGCGGGGAGCTGGAGGCGCGCTTCTTCGTGACCTGTTCCAACGTCGATAAAAGCGGCGCGTGGTGGCAAAACCCGCCGCACGCGACGTATGACGAGGAGCTGGCGCAAAAGTACGCCTCGCAGGGAACGAACGGCGAGACGACCGTATTCCTCGGCGATTCCTTCTTCGACGAGCGGTATTTCTTCACCAACTTCTCCACGCTCCTCGCGGGCGAGGACGCGCTCTGCATGGGCATCAGCTCCACGACCACGTTCGATTGGGAGCAGTATATCCTTGCGGAGAACACGATCCTTGCGCCCTCCATGCAGCCCAAGGCGGTCGTCGTCGATCTGGGGACGAATAACTTCTACGACGACAAGCGTTCGACGGCGGATACGGCGAGCGACCTGCAGCGGCTGTTCACGCTCATGCACGACAGGATGCCGGATACGCACATTTACTATTTCTCCATTGCCCAGCGCCTCGATACGGCATTCGCGGGCAACGTGAGCGCCGTCAACGACAGGATGGAGGAGTGGTGCCTCTACAAAAATTGGATCACATTCATCGACGTGGAGGAACAGGTGACGACCGATAAATTGCGCGACGACCACGTTCACCCGCTGCCCGAGACGTACCGCGAAATCTATCTCCCCGCGCTCCGCGCCGCCGGCTGGGAGGGTTGAGCGCTTTTTGTTGCCGCGCCTCTTCGGGAAATTTGCAGCAGCGGCGCAGAATATGCCGATACCGGTGTCGCGCCTGGAACGGTATAGCTGAAAGAGGGCGCAAAGTTTAGTGCGGAATGTAGTTCGTCTATACTTCGTGTCCGGGAACGGGTGGGGTGCGGTCGCGCTCGGCCCGTTTATCTTTATGAGCGAAGGCTCGGCGCGGTCGGAGGCAACGCGCATCCACGAGGCGGGGCATGGCGTGCAAAATTGCTTGTGGGGCGTACTGTTCCCCTTCGTTATCGGTATCCCGTCCCTGATCAGCTGTGCTGCGAACCCCGCAAAGCATTCTTCGCGATGGTTCGAGATGCGGGCTACGAAACCGGGAGAAAGGTTTTGCGCCTTTTAACCGAACGCGGAGGGGGTGCCCTCCGCAACATCGCGGGAAGGGTGATCGGGGTTCAACTCCTCGGCCCGTGGCAACCGCGGCGAATGTCGCGTCTTCATTCTCCTTTTTTACATATAGGGCAAAGCGGGAAGACGCTTGACGGTTCGGACAGACGAGCGACTACGGGGCGCCGGACAGCGCCCCTCTTTTTCAAAAAAGTCTAAAAAACAACTAAAAAAGCGTTGACAAATAAACAACTATGTGCTATACTTGATACGTAAACAAGAGAAGGTACAAACGATGCCGATGACAGGGAAAGAAATGGTAAAATTTCTTAAAAAGCACGGGTTTGTCGAAGATGGGCAGAAAGGTGGACATCTTAAAATGAGAAATCCGAAAACAAAAGCATTCACAGTTGTGCCGCAACACAGCGAAGAACTGAAAAAAGGGATGGAACAAGCGATACTTAAGCAGGCGGGGCTGAAAAAATAAGCTCCCGCCCTGCATAAAATAAAAACAGAAAGGAGAATCAAAATGGAAAACAAAGCGACAATGGCAACAAATAGAACTTATCCCGCAATCTTTCATAAAGAAGGTGATGGGTACTGGGTGGAATTTCCGGATGTCCCCGGGTGCTTTACGCAGGGAGAAACGCTGGAAGAAGCCTTCAAAATGGCAAAAGAAGCGCTCGCATTAGGTCTTGACGGAGAATCGGTAAAGAGCCCTACACCGCTCGAAGAAGTGGTGACCGAGGGCAATGACAGGGCAATGCTGGTTGAAGCCGATAGTGGCGACGATATCGTCTACTTTAAGAATTCGGAAGTTCCGAGAGCTATCGAGACCGGATTGGAAAAACGTGGGTTCACCAAGTATCAAGTAGCGCAAATTCTCGGAGTTGACCGTGCTTATATTTCGCGTATCGCAAAAGGGGAGCGCGTCCCTTCGGTCGATATGGCAAAACGCATTGGTACTCTTCTTGATTTCGATTGGCGTGTTTTTTACACTGACGGCACAGGCGCACTGTGACGCGCGCAGGCACGGCCGTAGCCGCGAAGGGAATGGGGGTCGAAAAGTAATCGAATAACGGAAAAGCCCGTCAGAAGCCAAATAAGAGGCTCTTGATATGCACCCCAAAAGTTGGACAGACTTTTGGAGGTGCATATAATTAAAGAAAAAAAAGGAAGTAAGCAGAAAAAGTATAGCGCAAAGTTTAAAATATCTGTTATAATGGATATGCGTGAAAACCATTTAAGTTGCCGGGAAACAGTCCGCAAGTATTGGAAAACGAAAAGCCGCGCGGAAGAAGGTGATTATACGGCAACGATAAAAAGATGGGAGCGCATATACATGGAAGAAGGAGCGGCAGGACTCATGGAAGAAAGACGCGGAAGGAAAAGTATAGGCAGACCGAGGAAGAAACCATTGGACAAGTCCGTGGAAGAAGACCTTATTGCCGAAAACCAACGTCTGCGGGAACGCAACGAATACTTGGAAATGGAGCTTGAATACTTAAAAAAACTCGATGCC
>CALVLR010000038.1 GCA_944340685.1 uncultured Clostridia bacterium
ACAGATGAAGTGTGCCTCTCGCCGCAAAAAACAGCCCGACGGATCGGCCGATCCGTCGGGCTGGCTCCCGCTCCGAGCTTGTTTCTGCTCAGAATTTATCTGCGAGGGAAAATTCAAATGTATACGCTTCTTCGCCGTAATGTTCGTTCGCGACCCACATGACCGTCTGTTTCGTGAGATTGTACACGACGGAGTGCACGGTAATGCCGTTGGAATCGTCGTTGTTCCAGCTTCTTCTGCCGACGGACGCAAGAATATCCATTGCCGCCTGTTCATCGGCGACCACGCCGTCCGTCGCGCTGAGCTGTTCGTAGATATGCAGATAGCGGTCATACCCCGGCTTGAGCGCGTCGGCTGCGTCGGTATCGGCGTCGGGATCGTCCTCGCCGTAATAACCGGGCTGAAGAATGAAGTTTGTGATCCACTGGTAATCCGCCGCCCCTTCGCGCGAACCGATGCGCGCATCGTCGTCGTTCCAGATGACGTTGAGTTCGCGCTTTGTCCCGTCGTTGTCGGTGAGATCAGTACCATACGTCCACTCCAGAATGGCGCTCGCGCCCGTGGCGTCCGCGATCATATAGTGGAAGGACGTCTGCGCGGAATCGTGCATATCGTACTGCTCGATCATCTTCACCGCATCTTCGACCGTGGCGCAGTAGTCGAGGATCATGCGCATCATCGTGGTGGAGGTGATGTCGCCCTTCTTATCCTCTCTGTCCGTCTGCTGATCGGTGGCGACCGTCTCGTTGCCCTGGTAGCTCATGAAGATGCCGCAGCTCAGCCCCTTCTCGTTGACGCCGTCGAGCGGCGCGTAGGGCGCGGCAAGGCAGGTGATCTTGTTCATCAGCCCTTCGACGTCTTTGTCCGCATCCATGCCCAGAAACTGCAGATCGACGGTGCTCACCGAGGCATAGCGGCCGTTCCCGGGTTCGGTGAATACGAGCGCGGTGTTCGTCTGCGCAAAATCGTAGTTGCGGGCGAAGATCCTGTCCCCTTCGGGCGTAACTGCCGTGAAAGCGCTGCACGCGATCTCGCTCTGCTCGATGGTCATATCGATGAGTCCGCGCGTGATACTGTCCGTGATGAAGCCGATCAGCTCCTCGTCGCTCGACGCGCCGCCCTGCGCAAGGAAATCGTCGAAATAAAAATCGCCCGAGACGTCCATGCGGTATACCGCGCCGTCGGAATGCGAATCGTCGCGGTCGATGAGCTTTTTAAAGTTTGAAACCGTGCCGATCTCGTGTCGCCAGACGACCGCCGCCGCGCCCACCAGCGCGCACAGCACGATCAGAATGGCGCAAAGCACGATCGCAACGATCTTCACCCACTTGGGGGAACGTCTCTTTGCCGTGTTCTCTCTCATTGTCTCTCCTTTCTCTCCGCCGCCGGCTGCATCCGGCTTGCGGCGCTCCGCCATCTCGTACTGTCCGGCCGTCCGGCGGAGTGTTCACTTTGTGTCCGAACTTGCGCATTATATCATTTCACCGTACAATTGTCAATAAAATTTATGACATTTTTTCCGTGGAGCGTCATAAAATTTTGACACCCGCAGAAAAAACGGCATACGGCGCTCTGCCGTGCGCCGCTTTGTGCTATGGTATTGGAGCGACGGGAAAAGGAAGTGATGTATGACGATCTTACAATACCTGAGCGCGTTCCGCCTGTTCGGCGGCGACGTGCTCGTACTCGGGTTTGCGGTGACGGTCGCGGTCTCCGTACTCAAAAAGACGGCGCTCAGAAACGCCTCCAAGAAGCTGTTCGTGTTTGCGCCCTTCGTCCTCGGGACGCTGCTCTTTGCGGCGTACCGATGCCTTGCGACGCTCTCGGCGGCGCCGCTGACGGACGACATTGCGGCAACGCTCGAGGGGGGATTCGCCTGCGGCTGCGCGGCAACGCTGTACTATGTTGTCTATGAACAGTTCCTCCGCGCAAAGCAAAGCGCGGCAGGCGGCACGGCCGCGGCGCAGAGCGAAGACACTGCTGCGGCAGCCGCGGACAAAGACATGGTACCCGCATCGACCGCTGCGGCCGCGGACATGGTATCCGCATCGACCGCCGCGGGCACGGACAGCGCTTCGGCAGACGGGAGCGACGTTGCCGCGCTTTTGGAGCCGTTTGCCTCTGCCGCAGACGTCTCCGAAGCCGCCGCGGCGCTCCTCGGCGCACACGAGACCATGGACAGCGGCACGTTTTCCGTGTTTCTCTCGGAAACGCTTGCCCGCTTTCTGCCGACGCTCGACGCAGCCGCACGCGAGGCGCTTGCAAAACTCATCGGCGCACGTCTGACGGCGGCGCAGAAGTAATTTTCCCGTACAAAGGCCCGCTTGCTTCGGCAGCGGGCCGCTTTCTTTTTCGGAACTTTTCCGGCGCGCGAAAAATTTTCCTGCACTTCCGCATACTGCCCATGTATGAAGAACGTAAACGCAAACGGGAAGGAGAGCGCCGCGGCGCTGAAAAAGCTGCTTCCCGCACAGGATATCCTTCAATTCACCTTTTCAGACGCGGCGGGCAGAGAATACATCTGCTTTTTCGCCGACGCCATCACCGACAAAGACCTCCTGGGGGAACAGGTCTTCCGCCCGCTCATGGGGTATGCGGGAGA
Source organism: uncultured Clostridia bacterium (assembly GCA_944340685.1). Classification (GTDB taxonomy): domain Bacteria; phylum Bacillota; class Clostridia; order Christensenellales; family Borkfalkiaceae; genus Gallimonas. The sequence goes on from CALVLR010000038.1 coordinate 2,603, forward strand.
GCCTGAGACGAAAGAGGTCGCCGCGCATGTGACCGCGCCCGAAGTACGCACGGAGCGGGCTTTGGAAAAACTTGCCGCAGAGGTGCTTGCGGGCAATCCGGTGCTCCTCTGGGAGGGCATGGACGACGGACTGATCGTCGGCACGAAAAAAGTCCCGATGCGCGCCGTCATGGAGCCGCCGACGGACGTTGCCATCAAAGGTCCCCGCGAAGGATTTGTGGAAGATGTGAAAGTAAATACCGCGCTCGTGCGGAAGCGGCTGAAAACGGGCGAGCTGAAAATCGAATTTCTGACCGTTGGACGAAGATCGCAGACGAGCGTTGCCCTTTGCTGGCTGGAAGGGACAAGCCCGAATGAGACGGTCGGATCGATCAGAAAAAAGCTCAATGCCATCGACATCGACGCCCTGCCCGATTCCTCGTACCTGACGCGCTTCCTTTCCGACCGGCCGCACGCCCTCATCAAACAGGTAGGCACGACGGAGAAACCGGACATCTTCTGCGCCAAGATCGCAGAGGGACGGGTGGGCGTGCTTGCAGACGGCTCCCCCATCGCGCTCACCCTTCCCTATATGCTCGTAGAAGATTTTCAGTCGGGCGAGGACTATTTTGTTCCCGCGCCGCGCGCGACCTTCACCCGCTTTCTGCGGCTGTTCGCGCTGCTCGTTGCGATCTATCTGCCCGCTTTTTACATTGCCTCGCAGCTCTTCAAGCTTCAGCTCCTGCCCGTCAAGCTGCTTCTGACGATCGCGGGGAGCATTCAGGACATTCCGCTCTCCCCCTCGCTGGAAATGCTGCTCGTACTGCTGGTGCTGGAGATCCTCAACGAAGCGAGTATCCGCATGCCGAAGTATGTGGGCATGGCGCTCTCCGTAGTGGGCGCGCTGGTGCTCGGCGAAACGGCGGTGAGCGCGGGTTTTGTTTCGACGCCCGCGATCATCATCGTCGCTTTCAGCGGGATCGGGCTGTACGCCGTGCCCAACCTCATCGAGGAGACGAGCGTGCTGCGCCTTGCCATGCTGCTGGTCGCCGGCAGCGTGGGCACATACGGCATCATCCTGCTCTCGGCGCTCGTTCTGGTGTATCTCGTCTCGACGGAAAACTACGGCGTGCCGCTTGTCGCGCCCTTTGCGCCCTTTATCCGCCGCGACCTCAAAGACGCGCTCGTAAAATTCAACCTCGTATCCCTCAAAGAGCGGCCCGCGTCGCTCAACAGCCCGAACAGGAGGCGGCAGAAATGAAACTTTCCGCAAGACAGCTCTGCTTTTTTCTCGCCGCCGTCGCGCCCGCGGGGAAGCTTGTTCTCATGCCCTCGCAGCTCGCCGCCCTGACAGGCAACGATCTGCTGTTTCCCGTCCTGCTGCAGATCCTCGTGCAGGCGGGGCTTGTGTTCTGCGTGCTGCTCCTCGGCAGGAGCGGGCGCACCGTGTACGCCTCGCTTGCGGACATGGTGGGCACCTTCGCCGCGAAAGCGCTCTGCATTCTTTTTGCCGCGTTCCTGCTGTTTGCCGCATTCGTTCCGCTTGTCGAGCAAAAGCTCCTCGTGCAGAGTCTCTTTTACGACACGCTTCCCTCCTATGTGGCGTTCGCGCCCTTCTTCCTCTTTTCCGCGTATCTGTGCACGCGGCCGCTCGCGGCAATGGGCAGAGTGTGGGACATCCTCGCGCCGGTCTTTCTCGTCGGGATGCTCGGCATCCTGCTGCTCTCCGTGTGGAGCGCGGACTACGGCGCGCTTGCGCCCGTCGGCGCGGCGGGAGCAAGCGGATTCGGAAGGAGCTTCGCCTATACGCAGGGCTGGTTCTTTGACGCGGCGCTTCTGTTGCCGCTCGTGGGGAAATTCCACTACCGGAAGGGGCTTGCCTGGAAGGGCGCGCTGTGCTACCTGCTCGGCGGGATGATTCTGCTCGCATTTCTCGCCACCTATTACGGGGTGTTTGCCGACATCGCCGTCACGCAGCTGTTTGCGTTCGCCCATATGAGCAAATACTTTTCGGGCATCACCGCCATGGGGCGCATCGACTATCTCTTCATCTTTGCCGTCGCCTTTGTAATGACCTTCTATGTGACCATGCCCGTACACGGCGCCGTGGAGACGATCTCGGAAGCGTTCGGCAGGACAAAACCGCTTTCGGCGATCCTCTCGGTCGGATTCAACGGCGTTCTTCTGGCGCTCCTGCTCATTTTCAATTTTTCGCCGTCCGAGACGATCGCGGCGATCACGGAGCGCGCGTTCTGGATATTCCCGTCCTTCGCCGCAGGCGTTCCGCTCCTTCTGCTTCTCATCTTCGCCGTGCGGCATGTTACGGAAAGGAGGCGCCATGCGAATTAAACGCTTTTTCCGCTCGCTGCCCATGAAGATCTGGGTCATTCTGGCGGCGATACTCATTCTCACCTTTTTTTCCAACGACTTCGGACTGGTGGACATTCAGAAAACCGCGATCATCCTCGCCGCAGGGGTAGACCGCACAGAGGGCGGCTTTGCTCTCACCGCGCAGATCGCCGTTCCCAAAGGGACCGACCGCACGACGGGCGGGACGTCGAGCATCGAGATCACGGGCGAAGGCGCGACCGTCTCCGACTGCCTCTCTCAGATATATGCCAAGACGGGATGGGTGCCCAAACTGGTGTTCTGCGATCTTATCCTGCTCGGCGAGGAGACGGCGCAGACGGGAGCGTTTGACGCGCTCGACTTCTTTCTCCGCAATGAATATGTACCCGATTCCTGCCTCCTTGCGGTCTGCGAAGGAAGCGCCGCGGACATGCTCGGGGCAACAAGCGCCATCGACGACACCTCCTCGCTCGCGCTTGAAAAGCTTTTCTCCGACGCGGCGAAGAAGTCGGGGCGGGTCATGACGACCACGCTCCGCGAATTTGCCATCGGCTATTACGGCGTGAGCGAAAGCGGCTTCATGCCCTATGTACGGATGCAGCCGCAGAAATCGGGAACGCAGGGCGGCGCGGGCGGCTCCGAAAGCGGCTCCGGAGGCGGATCGGGCGCGGGCGGAGGAGAAAGTCAGTCCGAGGTCATCTTTTCCGCCGAACAGACCGCCGTATTCGCCCAAGGAAAAATGACGGGGATCCTCTCCGACGAAGAGACGCTCGCGTTCAGCATGCTCGAAGGCAACGTGTACGGCGGGACGGTCCCTGCGGACGGCGTAACGCTCTCCGTGCTCAAAAACAGCGGCTCCGTATCCGTCTCGGCGGAAGAACGTTTACAGGCAACGCTGGAAATTTCGCTGCAAGTACACCTGATCAGCCGCGCCTCCCCTTCTTCGCCGGAAAATATTGCGACCGACGAGGTAACAGGCGAGGAAGAAGCCGCCGCGGAAGCGCTGCTTACCGCCGCGGTCGCCCGTCTCTGGGAGCGCTGCGCGCAAGCGGACTGCGATCTCTTTCAGCTCCGTCGCACGCTTTACCGCCGTTCGCCGGAAGACTACGGAAAGTGGAAAGATACGCCCCTTTCCGAAATTGAAACGATCGTCCGCGTCAGCGTGCAGGGGCTGGAGTGAAAAAATCCAGGAATTTTTGCGAGTGCTGCGGTATGAAAATTCCGTGATTTGAGAGGGAAACTGCGGACACGCGCCCGCCCCTTGCCTTCCCCCGAGGGGGTGAGCGGCGCGTTATGCGCATCACCGCAGTGCGGTGTGCGCGCGCCGCAAACTAAGAAATTGCCATATCAAAGGCAATTTCGTGCCCGCAGGCGGCGCCTCTTCCTTAGCGCCGTCAAGACAGGTGTCTGCAAAGCAGACGGATGAGGGGATACGGCATGCGCCAACAGCACCTCTCGCTCTGCGGGCGAACCTTAGAGGCTTACAATGATCGTTCGCTTGCATTTACTCCTACCTGAAAGCCGCGTGAGCAGCAAATTGTGGTGAGCGGCGCACGAGCGTAGCCGAAGTGACCCGCGCTTTTCATTGGCGCGGTTGAGACAAACCCGCGGATAGGCATACGCCGTACCCGCGGGTTTTCTTTCATACTCACGAAGATTTTTCCCATCCGTTTGGGAAAAATCTGTGATTTACATGAAAAGTCATCCCCCGCGCGACCGCACGGGGGAATTGTTTTCGTGTTTTGGTATTCAGTTGTGTGTCGGGGCAGAGTCCCTGCCGTCCGTTCGCCGCCCTTCCTTCAGGTCGCGGCGCGCTCCTGCCTCCCTGCGTTCCGATGCCACCGGTTGCATCCTCCTGCAAGGCTGCCGATTCCCGTTCCGCGCAGGCGCTACCGGTTCGCACGCCGTTGCTTTCCGTTCCTCAGAGCACGTTGTTCCGTTTTCCGAACGATGTTTGACGAAGGAGAGGGATCATCTCGACTCCACTTATTATATGGCGGGTTGATTACCCATGCGGCAAGCGTACGATGCCGCGCGTTTGATCAGAAGTCGATTTAGTTCTCCGCCCTCCGGGTGGAATTGTACATTGGTCTGACCTCCTTCTACGAAATCTTCAATCCTTGGGAAATGAACCTGTACATACCGCACCTCCCGTATTGAATTTTTCGGAGACCGTGATGAATTGGATTTGTCTCCCTATGATCCGGCGGATTTTCCCATCCGCGTATCTCGGTTGATTTGCCTTACGGCAGTTACCTGTTCATCGGACCGTCCTTCCTTGTGAGTGAATAACATTTCATGAAAGTTATTTTCTTTTTGTACCCCTATTATAGCACGTCTTTCCGGCTTGTCAATAGTTTTCGGAAAAATTTTTTTACTTTTTTTCGGAAGGCGGACGCGGCGGGCGAAAGCAGGGAGAATACGACGGCAAGCGGCTTCGCGCTTTTCGTTCATCTTTCCCCTTTCTTCGTGCGCGCGGGCGCGGCGCACGCGGGTATAATGGAAAAAATATTTTCAGAGGTATTTTCATGCGCCCCATTCATCTGCGCCTGCCCGCCGCGAAAAGTTTGATCGCATTTTTTGCATTTGCGGCGTGCATGCTTCTTGTCAATTTCTCTCTTCCGCAGCAGGAGCCGGTCTCCTTCGCCCTGTTGTATGCCGCGCTTGCCTGCGGATGCAGCCCGCTCGTTTCAGGGGCGGCATATCTCCTCGCCTCGGCGGCGTTCCTCTCGGCGGACGCAACGCTCGTATGCGCCATACAGGCGGCGTTTATGCTGCTCGCCTTCCTGCTGTATGCACGCCTGAACCGCCGCATGGGCTATGAGCGCATCGCCTATGCAGCCGTCGCCCAGCTCCCCGTTATCTTTCTCTTTCCGCATACGGGATACGCCCTCTTTCCCATGCCCGTTACGGCGCAGAAAGCGGTCATCGCCGCGGCGGTCGTTGTGGCGTGTATCCTTGCGGAGTGCGCGCTGCGCGCGCTCCTCACGCGCGTTTTCCGGTGCCGTCTTTCGGGCGCGGAATTTGCCGCGCTCGGCTTGTGCTGGCTCTTGCTCGGCATGGGGATCTACAACGCACTCGGAGAGGTCGCGTTCACCTTTGTCGCCATGTCGGCGCTGCTTGCGGCAGTCGCGCTCATGAAGAGCGCCGTCGCCGTTCCGCTCGCCGTTGTTCTCTCTCTGCCGCTCTGCGCCGAAACGGTGAGCGCGGTCCCCATTGCCGCCTATGCCGCATTCGCCTGCCTTGCCCTGCTCCTCATCCCGTACGGGCGCGCCGCCGCCGCGATCGCACTGCTTTCCGCCTACCTCGCCGAGCGCTGGTTCGCGGGACTGTACACGCAGGGCGCGCTGACGATCGCCCTGCAGCTTCTTGCCTGTTTCCTGCCCGCGCTGCTCGTCTCCGTACTTCCCGAATCTCTCATCCGCCGTGCGCAGGAGAGCCTGCTTTTTTACCGTGAACGCAGCCTGCCGCGCATCGCCATCAACCGCAACCGCCGCGCCGTCGGCGAACAGCTCTACGAGATCTCCGCGCTCTTCCGCGAGATCGAGGCGGCATTCCTCACGGGAGACGGCGAGGACAATTCCGAACGGCAGATCCGCGAAAAGCTCATCGCCACCCTCTGTAAAAATTGCCGTAACTGCCGCGCCTGCCGCGAAAAGGGCATATACGAGAGTTTTGACCGGCTGATCCGCGTCGGCAAGGCGAAGGGGAAAGTCAACCTCATCGATCTGCCCGCGGAACTCGCCAAAACGTGCGGAAATGCGGCGGGGCTTTTGTTCGCGCTCAATAAAGAGCTTGCCGACTACTGCCGTTACGCGGCGCAGATGCAGGCGGCGCGCGAAGGACGGCAGCTTCTGGCGCAGCAGGCGCACGGCGTGAGCGAAATTCTCAAAGATCTCGCCCTTTCGCAAAGCGAGGCTTACACCTTTTCGCGCGAGGAGAGCGCGCTTGCCCGCGCGCTGCAGGAGAGCGGCATTTTAAGTTCGGAGATCTTCACCTACGGCGAGGAGGCGGACTACACCGTGAGCATGACGCTGGAGGATCATGCCGACGCAAAGGCGGTTTGCCGCATTGCAAGCGAAACGCTGGGCGTCCCCCTCGCGCTTGCCGAGAAGATCCCGCTGACGGGCGCCCGCGCATGCTTCGTATACCGCCGCAAACCCCGCTTCGACGCCGCGTTCGGCATTGCCGCGCGCCCCAAACAGGGAGAAATGCAGAGCGGCGATACGCATTCCATCCTTCGTATAGACGAGCGCCGCTTTCTCGTCGCCCTCTCCGACGGCATGGGCAGCGGTGAGGGCGCCCGCGACGTTTCCGCCCGCACGCTTTCCCTTCTGGAAAGTTTTTACAAGGCGAAAATGCCCTCTGAAACGGTGCTCTCCACGGTAAACAGCCTGATCGCCTTCTCCGCCGAAGAGACGTTCTCCTGCCTTGACCTCGCCGCCGTCAATCTTGATACGGGCTATGCCGACGTCGTCAAGATCGGGTCGCCCGCGGGGTATCTCATCTCGGGCGAAGAACTGAAAATTCTCGAGGGGGAATCCCTGCCCATCGGCATGCTCGAAGCCGTTCACCCCGCCACCATGCGCGTTGCGCTCAAAGAAGACGATTTTCTCGTATTTATGAGCGACGGGATCACCTCTGCGTTCGGATCCTCTTCCGACCTGTGCGCATATCTCAGCGAACTGCGCCCCGTAAATCCGCAGGCGCTCGCCGAAAATGTGCTCAAAAGCGCTCTGGAACGCACGAAGGACGCCGACGACGATATGACGGTTCTCGCCGTAAAACTCACCGCGGCAGCTTGAAAAAAGGAGGCTTCAGCCTCCTTTTTGCATAAGCTCCTGCAATTTCGCCCTGATCTTTTCAAGCGCGCGGGCGGGGTCGGTCTCCGCAAGCGTTGCGCTCTCCATCGGGCAAAGCCCGTCGCCCGTGCGGTTGACGATGCGTTCCGTCAGCTGCCCGTACGATACCGCGATCCCGTGCGCGCGCAATACCTCTTCGGCAGGTCTGCTCAGAACGCCTGCATACAGCGCTTTGACGCCCAGCAAAACATAGAGAAACGCCGCCGCCCGCCCGACGACCTTGTCCGCCGCCGAAAAGCCCTGCCAATCGCCGCCGAGCCGATCGAGGAGCGGCCTTACGCCGCGCAGCGTGCTCGTCTCGGCGCGCTCCCCGCGCACGAGCGCACACGTCACATCGCCCGTCAGAAGCGCTTTGGCGCGGTCGAGATCGCTGCGATCAGCCTGCATGCTCCGCTCCTTTTTCAAAGACCGCCGCGACATCCTTCAGATATTTCCGGATGGGAAGATGCTGCGGGCACGCCTTTTCGCACCTGCCGCACCCGATGCAGTCGGAAGCCTTGCCGCGCCCCTGCGTGTGCGATGCATACCGCCAGCCGCCGTCCCAATTGACATACCGCCTGTGCGCGTTGAGATCGGCAAAGAGGTCGGGGATGGCGATCTTTTTCGGGCAGCCGTCTACGCAGTAGCGGCACGCCGTGCACGCAATGGCGTCGAGCGAGCGGAACACCTCGCGCACGCCGTCGATCGCCCCCATCTCCGCCTCCGTGAGCGGCCGAACGTCCTTCATAAAGGAGAGATTGTCGTTCATCTGCGCCATATCGCTCATGCCGGAGAGCACCATGCAGACCTGCGGGAAGTGCGCCGCAAAGCGGAGCGCATAGCTCGCATAGGAGCCGCCGTGCAGCGCGTCGAGGATCGCCTTTGCGCGGTCGGGCAGATTGACGAGAATGCCCCCTTTGACCGGCTCCATGACGATGACGGGCTTGCCGTGCCGCACACACACGTCGTAGCAGGCGCGGCTCTGAATGGCGTTGTCGTCGTAATCGGCGTAGTTGAATTGAAGCTGAACGACTTCCACCGCGGGATACGTGGAGAGGATCTCGTCGAGCACATCGGCGGTATCGTGGAAAGAAAGCCCGACGTGGCGGATCTTCCCCTCTTTTTTCAGCTCGAACGCCGTCTCATAGGCACGGCAGCGCTTGAACTTCTGAAAATTCTGCGCGTTCTGCGCGTGCATCAGATAAAAATCGAAATACTCTACCCCGCACCATGCGAGCTGCTGTTCAAAGAACGGACGGATATCCGCCTCCGTCTGAAAGTACGGGTCGGTGAGCTTATCGACGAGGAGAAAGCTCTCGCGCGGGTGGCGGGCGACGAGACACTCACGGATCGCAAGCTCGCTCTTGCCCGATATGTACCCGTGCGCCGTATCGAAATAATTGAACCCCTTCGCCAAAAAGGCGTCTACCATGTCTGAAAACTGCGCCTTATCGACTTCCGAGCCGATCATGGGCAGCCGCATACAACCGAACCCGAAGCGCTCTTTGATTTCCGGAAAAAACAAATTCTGCATGCATGCCTCCATATATCCTTCCATTTTATCCTATCACATTTTGCCCGCGCCGACCTTGGAATAGTCGGCGTCCAGATTATAATAATCCCCGAACACGTCGTCCTCTTCACAGCTGACGGAATAGCTTACGGCTGTACCCCCCCCCGCGCCGCCTTCTCCGCCCGCAGAGCCGCCGTCTCCGCACGCCGCATATTTCTGTATTTATTATACCACGCAGTCGGGCAAATGCAATACAGAAATGAAAATATGCCAAAATATTCCTGCCGCACTCGTCTGAAAGAACGTGAACAGACCCGCTGCCATGCAGCGGGTCTGTAACAAATCGTCATATTGTCCGAAAACATCGGATGCGGCACTTTGTGCGGTCAGACCGCATAATACCGCCAGAGCAGGATGCCTGCAATCGCCGCGAGCACAAATCCGACGATGAGAATATACGCGAAACTGTGCTTATTCTCCTTTTTTGCCTCGGAATAGTCGTAAAACGTCTTATACTTCCGCCTTACTTTGGAAGAGAAGATCGTTGCGAACAGAACGGAGATCGAGTATCCGAGCATATAGAACACCCCGCCGTTGCTCGCCAGAACGATGGATCCGATGCAGATCAGGACCACTCCTGCGACAAAAAACGCGTCGCACCAGATCTGCAACACCGTCTTTGCGTCCGTCTGCGAATACACGTTTTTTGCGAGCACGATCAAAAGCACGATCGCAAGACCGATGACCGACGTAATCAGATAACGGAGAAAAGTCTTCATTCGATGCCGAGTTCCGCCTTATACCGATCAAATTCGACGCTGTTGCAGTAAATGAAGTGCCCGGGTCTGATTTCGCGCATGGAGGGCTGTTCCACGGAATAATCGTGCTCGGCAAGCGGATTATACGTGATGCGCTTGCGCTGCTTCTCGTATTGCGGATCGGGAAGCGGGATCGCGGAAAGCAGAGACTTCGTATAGGGATGGAGCGGATGATCGAACAGCTCGTCGGCAGGCGCAAGCTCCACCATCTTCCCGAAGTACATGACGCCGATGCGATCGGAAAAGTATTTGATGACGGAAAGGTCGTGCGCAATGAAGAGCACCGTGATCCCGAGCTCCGCGCGCAGATCGTTCAACAGATTGATCACCTGCGCCTGAATGGACACGTCGAGCGCGGAGACCGGCTCGTCCGCAATGATGAGGTCGGGCTCCATGATGACTGCGCGCGCAATTCCGATACGCTGGCGCTGACCGCCCGAAAATTCGTGCGGATATCTGCCTGCGTGCTCCCGTACCAAGCCCACTTTTTCAAGGATACCGTACACCTTCTCGTCGATGTACTCCTTGTCTTTGATCCCGTGTATGACAAGTCCTTCCGCGATGATGTCCCGAACGGTCATACGCGGATTGAGCGAGGCGATCGGGTCCTGAAAGATCATCTGGATACGATTGACGATGCGCTCGCGGCTTGCGATGCGCAGGCGCGTCGCATAATCCTTCATGACCGCTTTGCGTTCCTCGTCCGTCGCGCACGCAGCAAGCGCTTTTTCGCGTTCCTCTTTCAGACCGTCGGTTACGCGCCTTGCATGATCTCTGTCGCAGTATTTCTGATCGTGTACGGCAGACGCCTTTTCCTTTCTGTTATACGCGACGATCTCGGCGCAGCGCGCGGCGGCTTCCTCTTTCAGCCTTGCATATTCCGCCTGCACGGACTGCGGATCCTCGGCGGAAGAGAGCTCCTCTTTGCACTTCTGCTTCAAGCGGGCGACTTCGGCGCGGTATTCTCTGCGCGCCTGTGCGATCGCCTGTTTGTATGAACGCGTTCCCGCACAGATCCGCTGATCTTTGAAATAGACGCTACCGCCCGTAATGTCGTAGAGTTTGATGATGGAACGTCCGGTGGTCGTTTTTCCGCAGCCGGATTCGCCGACAAGCCCGAATACTTCGCCCTTTTTGATCTCAAAACTGACGTCGTCCACCGCTTTCAGCTCGCGTCCCGCGCCCATTTTGAAATACTGACAGAGATGCTCGACTTTCAACAAAACTTCTTCCTTGTCTTCCATGCCGCACCTCCTTATTGTTCTTCGGGCTTCTGCGTCTTTTTCGCAGGTTTCTTCCTGGGCTTCCTGGCTTTCGGCTGAACGGCGTCAGCCTCTGCCGTACCCGCTTTCTCCGGCGCGTCCGGTTTTTCCGCGCTCCCCGCCTCCTGCGTCATCCGCGCTTTCATGCGGGCAATGCGCTCCGTGACCGACTTGGGCGGCTCGATCTTCGGCGCGTTCGGATGCAGCAGCCATGTCGCGGCATAGTGCGTATCCGAAATTCTGAACATGGGAGGCTGCTCTTCAAAGTCGATTTTGAGCGCGTACTTGTTCCGCTCCGCAAACGCGTCTCCCTTGGGCGGATAGATCATATTGGGCGGCGTCCCGGGGATCGCTTCCAGCTTCTCCTTGGTATCGAGATCGGGCATCGAGGAGAGCAGCGCCCATGTGTACGGATGCGCGGGCGAATAGAACACGTCGTCCGCGGTGCCGATTTCCACAATCTTACCCGCATACATGACCGCAACGCGGTCCGCCATGTTCGCAACGACGCCGAGGTCGTGCGTGATGAAAATGACGGAGAGCTGACGCTCCTGATTTACGCGGTTGATCAGTTCGAGGATCTGCGCCTGAATGGTGACGTCGAGCGCCGTTGTCGGCTCGTCGCAGATGAGAATATCGGGATTGGCGGACAGCGCGATCGCGATGACGATACGCTGGCGCATACCGCCCGAAAACTCAAACGGATACTGACGGTAACGTTTGCGCGGTTCGGGAATGCCGACCTCTTCCAGCAATTTCAGCGCGCGCGTTTTCGCCATATTGTGCGTGACCTTATACGCGACGTCGGACGCCTGCTGTTTGAGCCAATCGACCATCGCCACGGTGCGCTCGTCAAAGTTGACGGAACCGCTCCGATCGATCTGACGACGGAAGTCCTCCTCCACGCGCACAATCACGGAGAGAATATCCTCTGCCGCCTCGCCGAGATCGACGAGTTTTTTATCGGCGACCTTGTAATCCGGCTGTTTGCCGCGGGCGACCTTCCGCTCGTAAGCGGCAGTCTGACGCGCATAACGCGTCTCTTCTTTCTTATTGCGCTCGATTCCGCCGAAATACTGCTCGATCGCAGAGCGCAGGCTCGTTGCAAACGTATACGCGCTGTTGTCTTTGACGATTTCAAGACGATCGATCCCCGCTTCCACGGCGGAAATCAGTTCCTTCGCCGCCGCATAGGCGTCGTGTCTGTCGATCTCGGAGCCGGAAAACACGGGTTTCAGCCGCTCAAAAACTTCGAGCGCCGCCTTCTTCTTCTCCGTCGATACGTTGTGCGAATAGACGAGCCCCTCCTTCGCAAGCGCGATGAAGTCGAGCATGAAATTCTCGTCGAGATACTTCAAAAGTTCGGCGTTCGTCTCGGCAACGGACAGCTCGGGGAGCGGCTGTCCCGAGAACGTGAGGTAATACCCCAAGGCAAAGAAGTTGGGCTTCTCAAACGCCACGGCTTCGGCAAGGATCTCGCGGATCTCTTTGAGCGCTGCCGAAATCGCCTCGCCGTCGAACTCAAATTTCTTCACCTGTTTTCTGAAAAGCGGAAGAATGATCCGCTTTCCGATTTCCGCAATCGGTTCGCGCGCAAGTTTTTTCAGCGCGGCGACCTTGCCTTTCAGCTCTTCCGCACGGTCATGAACGACATACCGCTCGATCGCAGTCATGGACTGCCTGCATATCACGCGCACGTCGGCAACCAACGTATTCGCCGCATTCTTTTCGATTTCAAACAGAAGATCGTCAATGCCCTTCAATGCGTCGGTCGCAGCCTCGTGCGCCCTGTTGTAGGCGTTTTCGAGCGCAAGGTGACGGCATTCAAATTTGTTGAACGCCCTGCACTTTGCGGTATTTTCCGCATCGTTGCCGCGCGCGGCGTTCATGGCAAGATTCAGCCGTTTCAGCGTGGTGTTGAAGTTCTTGCGCGCCTCGCGCTGAGACAGTTTGCCCTTGATGAGCATTGCCTCCGTCATCTGCCTGCCGACGCGCATGATGGGATTGAGCGATGAAAGCGGATCCTGGAAGATCATGGCGATCTTATCCCCGCGGATACGGTGGAATTCCTCCTCGGAGATCTTCATGAGATCCTGTCCGTCGTAGATGATCTCGCCGCCCTCTTTAATCGCGTTATTGGCAAGAATGCCGAGCATGGCGCGCGTCGTGACCGATTTTCCCGAACCGCTCTCTCCGACGATGGCGAGCGTTTCGCCCTTATAGAGTTTGAAGCTGATGTCGCGGACCGCCTGCACCTTGCCGTTCGAGGTACGGAAAGAGATGCGGAGATTGTTGACTTCCAGCTTGACTTCCTTTTCCTGTGTGATTCCGCTTGCTGCCATACTACTCCTCCGAACCTCTGAGCGTCGGGTTGAACGCATCGCGCAGACCGTTGCCGAAGAGGTTAAAGCTCAAAAGCAGCAATGCGAGGAACACGGACGGGAATGCGATGATGTGCGGATATGACGTTAAGAACGGCTGTCCGTTGGCAAGCAGCGTACCCACACTCGTCAAATTGCCCGACG
>CALVLR010000039.1 GCA_944340685.1 uncultured Clostridia bacterium
GCAAGGTCTTATGCAACGTACCCCTGCGAACCGTGTCAGGGTAGGGATACAGCAGCACTAAACAGACAGGTGCGTGTGCCATAAGGTAGCTTTGCGGGAGTCACCTGCCGCGCTTCCGCTTCGGTAGGCTGCAACAAAAAAAGCCCTCACAGTTTTTTTGAATATCAAAACTCCGCTGCACGCGCAGCGGAGTTTTCTCATGTTGTCCGAAAGGACGTTTACGAACTTTTCCGCTGCATCAGCGCGCGGATCCCCATGACGATGAAGGGCACGATGACCGCCTGCAGCACGAGCGCCAGAAGCCCCTCCAGGATCTGTGAAAAGATGAGCGCGGGCGTGAAGGGCGCGACGTTTTGGAAGATGACGGCAAGCAGCAGGAAGAATGCCCTGCCCGAGACCGCAGCCAGAAGCACTGCGGGGAACGCCATCCAGCCGTTTTCGGCGATCTTTTTCGAGAACAGCCCCGAGACGAGCGCGAACACCGCAAGCTCCGCCATCATAAAAGGAAGGCGGGCAAGCGCAGGCATGGGATCGCCCCATGCAGAGGTGACGGCAAAGCTGACGAGCGGCGAAAGCACGCCCACGCCCAGCCCCCATGCCCAGCCAAGCAGGCACCCGCCGAGCAGCACGGGCAGGTACATGGGCAGCCACTGCACGCCGCCCGCCTGCCCTGCGATCAGATGCACAAGCTGCGGGAGCAGCACCGCGAGCGCCACCACACCGAGGGAGACAAGGCTCTTGACGGTGATCTTCAGCCTGATGGATACGTTCTTTCTGACAAGATAATTTTCTAACATGTTACACTCCTTTCTCGAAATATTGCCTGATTTTCTGCATTTTTTCCTGTTGTCTGACGCGGAAGGGACAGCGCCTGTCACAATGCCCGCACCTCAGGCAAGCGTCCGCCTTGACGGCAAGCTTTTCATAGTGATTGGCAGCCATCTTGTCGCCGGCAAGCGCAAGGTCGTAATACTTGTTGACGATGCCGATGTCGATGCCTGCGGGGCAGGGCTGGCAGTGATTGCAGTACACGCAGCTCCCGACTGCCGCCTCGGGTGTGAACGAGGCGATCGCCGAATAGTCGCGCTCCTCGCGCGAACTCTCGGGGAACGTTAAGAGTTCTTTGAGATCGGCAAGCCCGCGCACGCCCGGCACGACGGCGAGCACCGCGGGGCGGTCGAGGCAGTACGCGATGCACGCGTTCTTTGTGAGCGCGCGGCGGAAGGGCGAGGTCTCCGCCGCAAGGAGCTGCCCGCCGTGAAAGGGCTTCATCACGGAGATGCCCACGCCCTCCGTTTCACAGCGGCGCATGAGCGCCGTGCGCTCCTGTACGGTGCCGATCCCCAGCTCATCCCCCTTCTCAAAGTCGTAGGCAGGATTGACGGAGAACATCATCAGGTCGGCTTCCCCCGTATCGAGCAGCCTGTTCGCGACCGAGGGCGTGTGCGAGGAGAAGCCGATGTGACGGATCACGCCGTCCGCTTTCAGCCCCCGCACATAGTCGAAGATGCCGCTTTTTACGATGTCCTCAAAGTCGCTCTCCTCGTCGATACAGTGCAAAAAGCCGAAATCGACGTAATCGGTGCCCAAAAGTTCCATCTCCCATGCGAAAGTGCGCCTGATCTCGGCGAGATCGCGCGACCAGCCGTACTCGCCCTTCTCGTTGTACACCGCGCCGAAGTGGAGCTGGAAGTGCACCCCCTCGCGCCGTCCCCTGATCGCCCTGCCGAAGGGCGCGTACACGCTCGCGCCGCCCGCGCAGAGGTCGAAAAAGTTGATCCCGTGCGAGATCGCCTCCGAGACGGTCTCCTCGATTTCTTCGGGCGCGGCATTTTGAATGCCGCCCACGCCCAGCCCCAGCGTGCTCAGCGTTTCGCTGCCGCGGGGCAGTTTTCTGTATTCCATCATGCAATTTTCCCTCTCTTGTTGCAAATACCCGCGGCCGGCACAACGTGTCCTCCGCGGGTATCTCGTTTTTGCATCATCCGTTTCCCGCCGCGGCGGGAACGTATTACTTCATGAACGCCAAAAATGCCAGATAGTTGCTGTAAAGGTCTGCCTTGGAGATCAGCTCCCAGGGCGCATGCATGGAGATGACGGGCACGCCGAGATCGACGGTATCGATATTCAGCTTCGCAAGGTACATGGCGACCGTTCCGCCGCCGCCGGCGTCTACCTTGCCGAGCTCCGCCGTCTGCCAGACGACGCCTTCCTTTGCAAACATCTTGCGTACTTCGCCCACAAATTCGGCGCTCGCGTCGTTGGAGCCGCTCTTTCCGGCTCTGCCCGTGAACTTGCTCATGCAGGTCCCGCAGGAGAGCAGCGCGGAATTCATGCGTTCATATACGCTTGCGAAATTCGGATCGTACGCCGCAGTCACGTCGGACGAGAGACATTTCGAGGCAAAGCGCACCTTGCGGAAGGAGGCGCCCATCGCCACGCAGATCTCCTCCATCAGATCCTCGTACACCTTGCACTGCATGCCCGTGGTGCCCTCGCTGCCGATCTCCTCTTTGTCGACAAGCATAGCCAGCACGGTGTGCTCCGACTCGCCGCTTAAGACGGCAGTGAGCGCAGGATAGGCGCAGACGCGGTCGTCGTGCCCGTACGCGCCGATGAGCGCGCGGTCAAAGCCCACGTCGCGGGCAGGGAAGGCGGGAACGGCAGAGATCTCTGCGGAGAGGAAATCCTCCTCGCACATGCCGTACTTTTCGTTCAGATAGTGCAATACGGTGAGCTTGATCTTTTTGGAGACGTCCTCATCGGCATAGGGCATCGCGCCGACGACCACATTGAGCTGTTCGCCCTCGATGATCTTGCCCGCCTTGCCCGCCATCTGCTCCTGCCCGAGGTGCGGCAGAAGATCGTCGATGTAGAACACGGGATCCTTGGGATCTTCGCCCACCCTGATCTCCACCTTGGTTCCGTCTTTGAGGACGACCGCGCCGTGCAGGGCAAGCGGGATCGCCGTCCACTGATACTTCTTGATGCCGCCATAGTAGTGCGTCTTTAAAAAGCACATGCCCGCCTCTTCGTAGAGCGGATTTTGCTTGACGTCGATGCGGGGTGCATCGATGTGCGAGGCGATAATGCGGAACCCGTGTTTTTCAAGATCCTTGCTCCCCACGCGGAAGACGACGACGGACTTGCCGCGGTTGACAAAATACTTTTTATCGCCTGCGGCGAGCGGATCGCCGAAATGGTACTCGGTGAAGCCCGCTTCCTCCGCCATTTTCACGCTGGCAGCGCATGCCTCGCGCTCCGTCTTGGCGTCGTCGAGGAACGCCTTGTAGCCCTCTGCATAGGCGAACATCTTCTTGCGCTCCGATTTGGAGGCAACTTCAAAATAGTTTTTCTTTTCGTAGGCAAGCTCGTCGTAGAGCTCCTGCCCCTTGCTCTTTTTCTCGGACATGGTATTCTCCTTTTCCGTTTGATTCTCGCCGTATATTATAGCATGCCCGCCGCAAAAATGCAATTCCGATCGCAGAAAAAAGGGCGCCGAAACGCCCTTTTTTCAGTTCAAAAGCATTCGGTCGCTCACTTCTCCCGCCGAAGCGCGGAAGCGTTCCAGAAGATCTTCCACGCGGAGCGACTTTTTCTCCTCGCCCGATACGTCGTAAATGATCCTGCCCTCCTGCATCATGATAAGGCGGTTTCCGCAGCGGATGGCGTCCATCATATTGTGCGTGATCATGACGGTGGTGAGCTTGTTCTCCGCCGCGATCTCCTCGGTGAAGGCGAGCACCTTTGCCGCCGTCTTGGGATCGAGCGCCGCCGTGTGTTCATCAAGGAGGAGCAGATCGGGTTTTTTGAGCGTCGCCATGAGCAGGGTGAGCGACTGCCGCTGTCCGCCCGACAAAAGCCCTACTTTCGCGGTCATCCGTTCCTCCAGCCCCAGTCCGAGGCGGGCGAGCTGTTCGCGGTAAAACTCCTTTTCGCGCTTGCGGATGCCCGGCATGAGCGAACGCACTTTGCCGCGGCGGTAGGCGAGCGCAAGATTTTCCTGGATCTCCATATTGGGCGCGGTCCCCATCATGGGATCCTGAAAGACGCGCCCCAGATACTTCGCACGCCTGTATTCGGGCAGGCGCGTCACATCGTGCCCGCCGAGCATGACCTTCCCTTCGTCGACGGGATAGGTGCCGCAGATGACGTTCATGAGCGTGGATTTTCCCGCGCCGTTTCCGCCGATGACGGTGATAAAGTCTCCCTCGTTCACCGTGAGAGAAAAGTCCTTGAGCGCGATCTTTTCGTTGACGGAGCCGCGGTTGAAGACCTTGCCGATATTTTGCAGTTCGAGAATATGCTCAGACATGCTCCCCTCCTTCCGCCTCTGCGGGCGTTTCAAGGCGTTCTGTTTCCTGCGCCTGCGGCGCTGCCGCTTGCTCTCCGGAGGCTCCCGCCGCATCCGTGCCGCCGCCCTCGGGCGGTCTCTTTTTCGCGAACTTATAGAAGTACCGCTTCTTCCAATAGGGAATGGCGAGGAAGATCGCGACCACGATGGCGGAGAACATTTTGAGGTATTCCGTATCGAGATTCAGCCAGATGACGAACTGATAGACGATGTAATAGATGATGCCGCCCAGCACCACGCCCGTGAGCTGTACGGCGAAGTTGCGCGAAATGCGCGTGACGATCGCCTCGCCGATGATGACGGCGGCAAGCCCGATGACGATGGCGCCGCGCCCCATATTGATGTCGGCAAAGCCCTGATACTGCGCGAGCAGCGCGCCCGCGAGCGCCACAAGCGCGTTGGAGATCATAAGCCCGATGATCTTGTTGAGACTGACGTTGATGCCCTGCGCGCGGCTCATGTTGGGATTGTTGCCCGTGGCGCGGATCCCGCAGCCCGTCTCCGTGCCGAAGAACCAATACAATCCGCCGATGACGACGGCGAGGAATCCGCACATGATGAGGATGGACCATCCCGCCTCGAGCTGCGAGACGATCACATAGCTCTCGCGCGATTCAATGACCTGATTTGCCTGCCCCATGATCTTGAGATTGACTGACCAGAGAATGAGCTGCGTGAGAATACCCGAGAGAATGGCGGGGATCCCCATGAGCGTATGAAATATGCCCGTGACAAGCCCTGCGAGCGCGCCCGCGATGATCGCAACGATGATCGCCGCCCAGGCATTCACGCCCGAAGCCATGAGCACCGCGCAGACCGCGCCGCCCGTGCAGATGGAACCGTCCACCGTGAGGTCGGCAAAGTCGAGAACCTTGTATGTGATATATACGCCGATCGCCATCAGCCCCCAGATAAGCCCGAGCGAAATGGCGCCGGGAAGTGCACTCCAAAACATATTACCCTCCTATCGGCTCGTAGTCGTCCGGCACGGTGATCCCGAGCTCCGCACAGATCTCCGCGTTGTATTTTTTGACGGGCGCGTCGTCGTAAGCAACGGGTATGTCGCCGACGTATTCCCCGCCCAGCAGGATGCGCGCCGCGATCTCGGCAGTCTTGACGCCGAGATTGTAATAGCTGATGGAAAGCGTCGCGATCCCGCAGCCCGAACAGATCCCCTCTTCTCCCGCGATCACGGGAATGCCTTCGCGGCTGCAGATGCTGTCGATGAGCTGCGTATTGGAAGCCACGGTGTTGTCCGTGGGCACATACACGACCTCGCTGTCCGCCACCATCTTCTCCACCACCGTGCTCAGATCGTTGGAATCGGAAAAAGAATAGAACGTGCACTCATATCCCGCCTCCATTTCTTCCAGGCAGCGGGCGACCTCCTCCACCTGATAGCGGGAATTTGCCTCCGATGAACAGTATAGCAGCCCCACGCGGCGCGCGTCGGGGACAAGCTCCGCGATCATGCCCGCCTGCTCCGCAAGGGGCGCCAGGTCGCTCGTCCCCGAGACGTTGGTCCCCGTTCCTTGTTCCGCGTCGTAGTTTTTCAGCCCGAGCGCAACGTCGTACACGGTGACGGACGTCCCCAGAATGGGGATCTCCTCCGTCGCGTTGTAGCATGCCTGCAACGCCGCCGTCGCGTTCGCCATGATGAGGTCGTACTTCTTCGCCACAAAATTGTTGGCGATGATGGAACAGTTGACCGTCTCGTTCTGCGCGTCCTGATAGTCGATCTTCACCGTCTTGCCCGCCTCTTCCATGGCGGCTTCGAGCGCGTCGGTAAACCCCTGCGTTGCCGCGTCAAGCGCGCTGTGCCGCACGAGCTGCACGATGCCGACGGTATAGTCGTAACCCGTATCCCGCGGGACAAACCCGACCGCCGTGATGCAGGCGGCGAAAATCAGGACCGTCAGGATCAGATTTTTGATGCGTTTGCGCACACCCTCTCTCCTTACAACAAAATATTTTACTTATTTTATCACAGTCGGCGGGGTGTGTCAATAGGCGGGCTGGAAATATCCGCCGAAAACGCATAAATTTATCTGTATATTGCGAAAATCCGTATATTTTGTGAATAAATTTGAGACTTTATTTAAAAATATGCAAAGCACCGCAAATTCCGCCAAAAAACCCGACCGCCCTTCTCTCAGACGTTTTCCCCGTAAATTGAAAAAAGGAGCGTCCGTCTCCGAACGTTCCCTTTGCTCAAACCGCATGGTTCCCCCATGCAGCGTATACATAATCAGCCACAGCCTTTCCGCTGTTGCAAGAAAGGCGATTACATTTCCCCGTGCGTCTTTACAGCAGAAATCTGCCCCGTCACCATCTGCGGCGGGGCGGAGCCTGTTCTATCCCTGTTTCCGACCTTCCGCAAACGCCGCTCTGAGCGCAGCGGTACGGCGCACAAGGTGCTCCTGCGTGATCGGGCTGCGGGAAGCGATGTCGTACCCGTGCATGGTGCCATGCGTTTCATTGACCGCAACACGGACTCCCTGCGCACGCAGCTTTTCTGCAAACTGTATGCCTTCATCGTGCAGGCAATCGAACTCCGCCGTCTCCATGTAGACGGGCGGGAAATAAGAGACATCCTCCCATTCCGAAGGAGAGGAATACGGCTGTCCGTTCAGATAGTACCGCCACATTTTCGCGTTCAGCCGCGCGTTCCACATCGGGGTATCGGAAAACCGCTTCATCGAAGGCGTCTGCATGCGGGCGTCCAGCACGGGATAAATGAGCATACACAGCCGCGGCATGGCAAGCTGCTGCTCGCGGGCGAGGCGGACGACTTCCGCTGCGAGGCAGGCTCCCGCTGAATCGCCGCCCACGGCAATGTTATTCCGATCCACGCCGTACGCCTCGGCATGCGTCAAAAGAAAGGAATACGCGGCAAAACAATCCTCAACGGGCGCGGGGTACGGGTTCTTGGGTGCAAGACGGTAGTCGACAAGCAGAACGCGGCACCCTGCCTGCGCTGCATATGTTTTTACGTTGCGGTAATGGTAGCCCGCTGCCTTGAACACAAATCCGCCGCCATGGAAATAGACGAGGCAGGGCATTTTTTCTGCGCCTTCCCTCGGGCTGATGAGCCGCGTCCGTACGCCGCAGCAGTTCAGCTTTACAGCCGTTACGCTTCCGTGCAGTCCCTTGGGGCAAAGCGTAAGCGCGGCGCGGGCAAGCGCCGGAACCCCCCTCCCGAGCGGCGGCGTAAAACGGGAAAATATGCCGAAACTTTTATCGATGGGATATTTCTCAGACATACCTCTTCTCTCTCTGCCTCCTCAAACAAAGGATGCAAGAATGCAGAATATGCAAAAAATTCCGCTGCTATTGCAGCGGAATTTTGATTGCGTTCAACTCAGATGAGTTCGATGACTGCCTGCTCGGCACCATCGCCGCGGCGCTGACCGAGAAGGTAGATGCGGGTGTACCCGCCGCCCTGACCGATCTCTTCCTTGCGCTGTGCGTACTTGGGAGCGATCTCGTTGAAGAGCTTCTCCATGAGCGGGTGCTGAATATCAGCCGTACGCTTCTTATAGTCGCTCTTCTTTTCGTTGAATGCCTTGATCTCCTGCAAATCGTACGTCTTTGCCATGATGGCGCGGCGTGCTGCAAGGCGCTTGGGACCGTCTTTGATGGCGGTGGTCCTGATCTCCTTGCCCTTCTTATCCTTGGAGACGATTTCATACTCGATGACGTCGTCGTAAGAATTGATCGCTTTCGTGATGAGTTTCTCCACATAGGAGCGAAGCTCCTTTGCGCGGGAAACCGTCGTCTCGATCCTGCCGTACCAAAGAAGCTGGGACGCCTGATTGCGCATGATCGCAAGGCGCTGCTCCGTCGTTCTGCCCAATTTACCCGGCATAATTTAATCCTCCTTTTTCGTGAGCGAAAGACCGTAAGCTTCCAACTTCTGCATGACTTCGTCGAGCGACTTCTTGCCGAGGTTCCGCACCTTGAGCATTTCGTCCTCCGTCTTGTTGATCAGGTCTTCCACGGTATGAATGTTGGCTCTCTTCAGACAGTTGTAGGAACGGACAGAGAAGTCCATATCCTCGATCTTCATCGAGAGGATCTGCTGCTGCTTGTCGTCGTCCGTCTTGACGAGGATATCCATATCCTTGATGGTATCCGAGAGATTGACGAACAGGTTGATGTGATCCTGCATGATCTTCGCGGCGAGCGAAACGATCTCACGCCCCGAGAAGGTGCCGTTCGTCCAGACTTCGAGCGTCAGTTTATCGTAATCGATGTTCTGACCGACGCGCGCAGGCTCGACGTTATAGTTGACCTTCTGAACGGGCGTATAGATGGAATCGATGGGAATATAGTCGATAATGGGCTGCTTGTTTTCCTTGGCAGGCTTGTACCCTCTGCCGCGCCCGATCGTGATCTCCATATCGATTTTTCCGCCCTCGTCCACCGTGCAGATGTACTGGTTGGAATTGATGATCTCCACCTCTGCGTCCTGCGAGATGTCCGCTGCCGTGATGACGGCGGGACCCTCTTTGGTGAGGCGGAGCGTCTTGGTATAGTCCTTATCGGTTACTCTCGTCTTGATCGCAAGGAGCTTTAAGTTGAGAATGATTTCGGTAACGTCCTCTTTGACGCCGGGAAGAGCGGAAAACTCGTGCTTGACGCTTCCGTCCATAAACTTGATGCCCTGCGCCGCGGCCCCCGGGAGTGCCGAGAGCAAAATTCTTCTCAAGCAGTTGCCTATCGTAAGACCGAAACCCTTTTCGAGCGGTTCGACGACGATCTTCGCATAAGACTTCTCGTCGTTTTCAACGACCTCGATCTTGGGCATATCCATTTCGATCATAAAGCTACCCTCCTTTATTTGATTACTTGGAGTACAATTCGACGATCATATGCTCCGCGATCTGACTGTCGATATCTTCGCGCTTGGGAAGCGCAAGAACCTTACCCTCCAGCTTTTCGAGGTCGGACTCGATCCACTTGGGAACATTCCCCGCTTTCGCGCCCTTGACCTGCTCAAAATACTTGTTCTTTGCTCTGTTCTCACGAACGGCGACGACGTCTCCTTCCTTCACAATGTAGGAGGGAATATCGACTTTTTTGCCGTTGACGGAGAAGTGTGCGTGGCTGACGAGCTGACGCGCCTGAAGGCGGGTCGCCGCGAAGCCCATTCTGTAAACGACATTGTCGAGCCTTCTTTCAAGCAGGGAGAGCATGTTCTCACCCGTGATGCCCTTCATGCGGTCCGCCATGTCGTAATACTTTCTGAACTGCTTCTCGCTGACGCAGTAGATGAACTTTGCTCTCTGCTTCTCGCGGAGCTGCAATCCGTACTCGGAAACCTTTCTCGATTTTCTGCCCGAAGTTCTCGTCGACTTCTTGTAGCAGCCGATGGAAGCGGGATCGATCTCGAGGAATCTGCATCTCTTGAGTTTATGATATTTATTGATAGCCATTGATCTCTC
>CALVLR010000040.1 GCA_944340685.1 uncultured Clostridia bacterium
TGCTACATTAAAAAAGAATCTGGCGCTTTTAAACGCCAGACCCAAGAAGGTTTTACATTACCAAACACCGCAAGATTTGTTCTTTGACAATCTCTCATCCTGTTGCATTTGATTTGACAAATCACCTGGAGCTTCTGGCCGGACTTGCAAGGGGCGGCTTTGCCGCGACGGAATAGCGATTGTTCGCCGACAGGCGCAATCGCGTCACATATTTCGGCTGTCCGGGCAGAAGCCAAAAAGACAGCCCCCGAATACAATTCGGGGGCTTCATATGGAGCTTCTGGCCGGACTTGAACCGGCGACCTATTGATTACGAATCAATCGCTCTACCGACTGAGCCACAGAAGCAACTATGCCATGCGCGATCTCACGAACACGCTCATACATTATATGTAAATTCAATAGAAAAAGCAAGCATTTTTATGCCGTTTTTCAGATTTTTTTATTTTGCGGAACAAACATCCGCATCCGCCGAGGAAGCACTTCCACCGCAATATCGCCGCGCATCCCCTCCTCGCCGTCGAGATCCCAAACCACGCCATTGTCCGTTCCGATCGTGATATGCCGTCCGTGCAGATAGAGGATATCCTTCTTTTTGATTTTCACGCCGAACAAAAAGAGCGACGCAAGCGAAAAATATGCGCCGATACGGCGGAAAAACCCCGGGCGCTCCGCCTGACGAATGACGGCAAGCTCGAGTTGACCGTCGCACATGCTGCCGCTTCGGTTGATGGGAAAACTCGCCACCGATCTTCCGTTCAATACAAGCGCGAGGACCGCCGAAGTTTCGACCGTTTCTCCGTCGCAGTTGATCCTGAGCGGAAAGACCTTGAAGTTCATCACCGTTTTGAGGCATTCAAAGGCATACGCCAGAATGCCAAGCTTTTTTTTGACATTCTGCGGCGTGGCATATGTGGCGCGCGTAAAAGCGCCCGCCGCCGCAATATACATGGCGTAGCGGTCGTTGACGCGCATACAGTCCAACCGCCTGCTGCAGCCCTGTTCAATGACCCTGAGCGCGCCCTTCACGGAACGCGGAATGCCGAGAGAGCGGGCGACGTCGTTTGTCGTTCCGCCCGGAATATACCCCAAAAGCACCTCGTGCGTACCGACGCCCTGCAGAACATGATTGAAGGTCCCGTCGCCGCCCGAAAAGAGAATGACGTCGAACTGCTCCGCCCCTTCGCGGACGCGCGCTTCCAGATCTTCCGCGCTCGTCGTGGCGGCGACCTCAACGCGTTCAAAAGTTTTTTGAAGGCGTTTCCGAATATATTCTGCCTTTTTTGCGATCTTCCCCTTGCCGCTTGACGGATTGTATAAAAACAGGCAATTCACATTTGTATTATAGCCGATTTTTCATGCGTTTGCAAGGTCTTCTACAAAAATTCTTCGATCGATGCCACTGCGATGCAGAGCGAGATCTGGATCCGCCGTATGTCTTTGGCAAAGACAATGCCCCCAGCCGCCGCGCGGGCTTCCGATTCCGTACGGTACAAGAACCGATCCCACGCTTCGAACACGCCGCCGTTCCCTTCGCGAAGCCCTTTTAAAGACGCCGCCGCGCCTTTCAGCGCCGAGACAGCTTCTGTCTGCCCGATCTCTGAACGCTCCAAGCTGTTGGCGGTATCGTAAAGAAGACGGGCGACGCTGTCTGCCGTCGCTGCGTTCGCCTTCGCAAGCGGAGCATATGCCGCCGCACTTGCGTACATGAAAAATTCGGAAGAGGCAATGCGCACCACCTCCGACTGCGTCCCGTCGGAAGCCATATTTTCACAGATACGCTCCGCCGCCGACCGCGTATCGTAGCAGGCGAGCACGATCTGATCGTCGCCGTATGCGAGCGCCGCCCCGCCCGCCGAATAGCTCTCCCCGATCACGGCGGCTGCGGTCGACTCCTCACAGGGACGCACAAGCAGGAAATATTCATACCCGAGAGATACGCGCGCGCAATCACGCGCCCGCCACCAAAGAAATATCCCCAGCGCAAAAAGCATTGCCGCCGCCAGCCCGATGGCGGCGAGCGGTAATATTTTCCCCCGACTGCGTTTCATGCCATATCATATGACCGCCGCGCCGCAGTTTATGCCGTCCAAAGCGCCGGCACTCGATCATCTCCAAGCCGTTCTGTTCAAAAAAAGCGCGGAAACAGCACAGAAAACGATAAACTCGGCGAGCAGTACGGGAATCTGCCAAACTTCAAGAGCGGTCATTGCCTGAAACCCGATCGTTGCGGGGAAGATATAGGCAATATACTGCATAAAGTCAGGCAGCATTGCCGCCGGAAACATGATCCCCGACAGCATAACGGACGGCAGAAAAACAATCATTGCAACCATCGTCTGTTTCGCCTGCGTCTTTACCAATAAGCCTATGATACACCCGATCGCAAGGGTCACGCAGAGCAAAACGACAAGGGAGCAAAAATACATCGGCAGATTTGCCGGTAATTCCGCTTTGAACACGAACGGCGCGACCGCAAAGACGATCAGGCAGACGATCAGCGTGTGTATGAATGATGAAATGAACTGCGTGATCACGCCCAAAGAGAGCGGTACGCCGTTCGCCTTATATACTTTTTTCACTTCGCCGCCGTAAACTTCACCGAGAGAGGGCGGCAGACCGATGAGCGCGCTCATGGTAATGACGAATACCGACATGGACGGGATCAGCGTGTTGACCGCAGAGGGATCGACCGAAGTGAAGATGCCGCTCATAAAGAAAAAGAAGATGAGCGGAACAAGGTAGCAGGTAACGAGCATCGTCTTGCTGCGGATGTCCATTCTGAATTGAAGTCCCACGCCGTAGAAAAAAGCTTTCATTGTTCCCCCCTCGCGATATCGATAAAATGTTGTTCGAGCGTGCCTCGGTCCGTCCGCACGTCTGTGATCTCTATCTCCTTATCGTGATATTCGCAAATCTTTTCAAGCAATGTTTGCGTAAGATGATCTGTATCGTAACTTTGCCGCCCGCGCGGTGTGGTGATATGCAGCGTATAATGCTTGCCGACGGCGGCGGTCAGTTCCCCGATCGTGCCGAGAAAGGCAATTTTACCGTCTTTGAGTATGGCGATACGGTCGCACAATGTTTCGACTTCCGCCATATCGTGGCTGGCGAGAATAATCGTTTTGCCCTGCTTTTTTAATTGCTTGATCTGTTCGTGCAGAGAGTGCCTTGCTTCAACGTCCAGCCCTGCGGTCGGCTCGTCGAGAAACACGATGTCGGGGTTGCCGATCAGAGCGAGCGCAAGGTGCAGTCTGCGCTTTTGTCCTGTGGAAAGATCCGCATATCTCTTTTTGGAAATTTCGTATATACCAAGCGATCTCAACATCTCCGAGTCCGGTTGCGTTTTGTTCCATTTGGAAAACAGATTGACCGCTTCCAAAGGCCTGATGTATGCTTGCAGGGACGACGATTGCAGCTGGATCCCGATTTTGCCGTTTATCGTGATCTCTCCGTCGTCGCAGGCGCGCAGGCCTTCGATACATTCCAAAGCCGTCGTTTTGCCCGCGCCGTTTCCGCCGAGCAGGGCAAATATTTCGCCCTGCTGCACCGAAAAATCAATCCCCTTCAGAACGGGAATATTGCCGTAGCTTTTCGTTAAACTTTTTACTCGCAGTGCGTCAGCCATTCTTCACCTCAAAGGGATTCATACCCGAATTGTTAAAATAGCTTTCGAGGGCAGGCCCGATAAAAGCGTTCAGCACGTTCATTTTTTCCTGCCATTCGGCATTGTCGGTATCGAGTTTGCCCATTTTCATAAGCTGCGGCAGCATACTCATGTCACCGCCCGTAAATTCCGTAATGAGCTGCCAGAATTCTTTTGCAAATTCCTGCCCTTGCGCGCTTTCGGGTGCAACGCCTGCGTTACTGTATTGTACGGCTCTGTCGCGCAAGGCGTTGAATCTGCTTATAAAGGCAAGTCCGCTTTCTTTATCAAACCGCCTGCGCAGATCGTCGAGGGTATTGTCGTCGAAATATTTGATCAGCCAATAGTTTTCGTTGCGCATTTGCAGGTTGACGATGATATCGGCGTACTTTTTGAAATCGACCGATTGCATTTTTAAAACTTCGGTTTTTAACGCTTCGATATCGTGCAGCGATCGCGTGAGCGCTTCGATCTGTGCCTGTATCGCCTTGCTCTGTTCTGTCAGGACGGCGGCAACTTCATCGGGCGTGTCGATCGAGGTCAGTCTGTTTTTGATTTCGTCGATCGAAAACCCCAAAGACTTCAAAGACAATATCTGATGAAGCTTTATGATGTCTTTGTCTGTATAAAGTCTGCGCCCGCCCTCGCTCACATCGGAGGGGCAAAATAGTCCTTCGCGGTCGTAGTATTGCAGCGTGCGGACGGTAACGCCCATTTTCTTGGCAACTTCGCCAACTGTCATATATCCTTGCGGAATCGCCCTGTAAGCAGCCATATCTTTATCACCTCGATTGTATTATAATTCATGACGCGACGTAACGAGCAAGTGTTTTGCGCAAATTTTTCAAAAAAACCTGCGCGGATCTGTGCCGCGCAGGTTTTTGCATGATATTGTTTATGCTCTTCTCCGGCGGAGAAGGTCGCCCTCCGCAAGCGGATACGGACACGGGAACGAATAGATCCCCTGCACGAACGAGGCGTCCGGACACGGCTGCCCCGCTTCGTCCTGCATATCTGCGACGCGGACGCTCTTTCCGAACGTTCCGGAAGGCGAGAGGATCTCGAGCACGTCGCCCTCGCGGAAGCGGTTGCGCATTTCGACATAGGCGCGCCCGTCCCGATATTCCCTGACGACCGCGATAAACGTACACGTTCCCCCTTCCTGCGAGCCGTCGGCAAGCACGGTACCGCGGTTTTCGCCGAAGGCATAGGCGGTCGTATAGGCGCGGTGCGAGGCGCACTCCAGCTCTGCGGCAAGCGCCTCTGTCCATCCTCCGTCGAGGATACGGCGATAGGCGTTGACGACGGTGGCGAGGTAATACTCGCTCTTCATTCTGCCCTCGATCTTGAAGGAGACGACGCCCGCCGCCGCAAGCTCTGCAAGATGCGCGCTCATATTCAGATCTTTGCTGTTCATGACGTATGTGCCGCGGCTGTCCTCCTCCAGGTCGCACCAGCCGTCCTTTCCCTCGCTCTGTATGCGGTAGGCGCGGCGGCACGCCTGCACGCACGCGCCGCGGTTGGCGGGGCGGCCGTCGAGATAGTCTGAAAGATAACACCTGCCGCTGTATGAAATGCACATTGCCCCGTGCACGAACGCTTCGAGCTCCAGAGCGGGATTTTCAGCGTGGATCCCGGCGATCTCCGCAAGCGACAGCTCGCGCGCCAGCACCACGCGGCTCGCGCCCAGCTTTGCATATGCGCTAGCGGCGTGGGCGTTCGTAACGTTCGCCTGCGTGGAGATATGCACGGGGAGCGCGGGCGCGGCTTCGCGGCAGCAGGAGAGCACACCCATATCGGAGACGAGCACCGCGTCCGCTTTCAGCGCTTCCAGCGTGCGGAAATACTGCGGAAGCGCCGAAAAATCGGCATTCCGCGCAAAAATGTTTGCGGCAACGTATACTTTTTTCCCGCGGGCATGCGCGTAAGCGACGCCCTCGGCAAGCTCCTCGTCCGTGAAATTATCGGCAAAGGCGCGCAAAGAAAACGCCTTGCCGCCCACATATACCGCGTCCGCGCCGAAGCGGAACGCGCATTTGAGTTTTGCAAGATTGCCCGCGGGGGCAAGCAGTTCAGGTTTCGTCATAGGAAGCTCCTCGGGCGGGATTTCCCGCCGCCATGTCTGCGATCGCACGCGCAAGCTCTTCCGCCGTGCGCCCGTCCGTACGCAATCTGACCGCGCCCGTCTCCTCTTCAAAACAGGGCAGATAGGAAACCGCGCGGGCGATGACGTCCGCCGTCCTGCGCCCTGCGTCCACATCCGCCGCGAGGCGGGCACGAACCGTCTCTTCGCTCGCCGTGAGCGTGACGCGCACAAGCCGCATGCCGCGAAGGTCGAGGCGGGAGAGCAGTTCTTCCGCGATCTCCCGCCGCTGCATGACCCAGCAGAACACGCAGTTTGACACCTCTCCGCAGGCGAGATAGGCGCCCAAAAGATAAGCCGCGTTGGAGAATACAAGTTCCTTCCTGACCTCTGTCACGCGGAATGGCGCAATGTCCCAGCACATATCGCCGTCCACAAAGGCGCAGTCGGGCAAAATTCTTTGCAGCGCGCGGGAAACCGTCGTCTTGCCAACGCCCATCGCGCCGTTGATCAGAAAAAGCGTTTTCATGCTTTCACCTTTCTGCTGACAGCAAGCCCCATGCCGAGACGCAGGATCTCCGTGGAGAGATCCGCATCGGAGGAGAGCAGTCCGAGATATTCCGCAATGTGCGCTGCGAGCATCTTCCGTTTTTTGGGGACGCCCTCTTCAAAGAGCAGGACGTCGTCGGAAAACAGCACGCCGCCCTCTTTTAAAAGCCGCTTGCAGTCGGGCAGGAACCGGCGGTACTGCACCTTGGCGGCGTCGAGAAAGATGAGATCGTACGCCCCTTCCATGCAGGGCAAAATTTCTGCCGCGTCGCCTTCGATGAGACGTACCCTCTCCGACACGCCGAACGCCGCAAAATTTTCCCGCGCGGCGGCGATACGCTCTGCATCGCGCTCGATCGCCGCAACTTGCGCATCGGGAAGCGCCAAAGCAAAGGCAATACTCGTGAGTCCCTTGCCCGCGCCGATTTCAAGAATGCGCTCTGCGCCGATCTCGCGCGCCGTTTTCAGCATAAATGCAAGCGTTTCGTCCGCACAAGTGGGATCGCGCCCCTCTTTTTCCCGTGCGCGCAGCGCCGCAAGTTTTTCCTCTTTCATATCGTATCCTGTAAAAAACGGCAGGCATTGCCCGCCGTTTTTCTTTTTTGACCTGTTGCGGGCGGGAAGCTCCTCCCACATTGCCGCAAAGAGCGCATATAAAAACGCCTTGTCAGAAGCGTTCTCCACAAGGAGCCGCGGTTTCGCCCCCGCGTGCGGCGACAGCATATCCGCCTCGGCCAGCATCGCGCGCCCAGCGGGAACGGGCGTGACGAACAGGTGCCCGTTCTCGATCGTGCCGACCATTTTCTCGCGGAAGTACACGATCCATTCGCCCATCATGGCACGGATACGCACATCGGCAATGCCCGCAACGAGCTCTTCCGCAACATTTTTCGGCGTACCCATGTCCGAGACCTCCCTCTCTGCTTTTCGTGAACTCCCACCGCCCTCTTGACGAGGGAGGCAAACACTCCCACCGTCACGGCTTTGCCGCGACACCTCCCTCACAGAGGGAGGCAAGATACAAAATTACTCGCGCAAGCAGGGTTTCCGTGCGCCAGCGCCCTCAATTTGCGCATACCTGTGGCTTAAATTTGTTGCAAAAGGCGTCACTTGTTATGCCTTTTGCGCCTCTATTTGCCGCTCACGCGGCTTTTAGGTAGGTGTGAATGCGGGCGAACTATTATTGTAAGCCCTGAAGTGTTCGCCCGCAGAGAGGAAGGTGCTGTTAGGCACGCAGTGCCGTGTCAGTAACCTTCCTCTCAGATCACGGAATTTTGTCACGCCTTTGCGTGAGAAAATTCGTGAATGTTCTACACTTCCTGTACGATCGGCAGGATCATGGGCGACTGCTTTGTCTTTTTGAAGAGATAGGTCTTGACGGCGCGGCGGATGGCAGCCGAGATCTCCGCCGCCCCGCCGTGCGAACCGACGCCCTCGATCGCCTTCTCGACCACGTCTTTCAGCTCGCGCGTGAAATCGGTCACGCCCGAGACGAATCCGCGGCTCTCGATCACGGGATCGCCCAGAAGCACCCCGTTCGAGACCGCAACGCTGACGACGAACAACCCCTCGCCCGACATACGGATGCGGTCCTTTAAGACCTCGCTCGTCCCGTAGTCCTCGAAACCCGCGCCGTCGATGAGGCGCGCACCCGCAGGGAAGTTTTCGCCCTGTTTGAGGGAGTCGTCCGTCAGCTCCACACATACGCCGATGTCGGGAATAAAGGTCTGCGAAGGCTTCATGCCGAGCTGCTGCGCAAGGAGCACATGCCGCTTCAAATGGCGGTATTCGCCGTGCACGGGAATAAAGAACTTGGGCTTTAACAGCGTGTGCATGATCTTGTGCTCTTCCTGGCAGGCATGCCCCGAGACGTGGATCTTTTCGAGCGATTCATACACGACATTCGCGCCCTTCTTATAGAGATTGTTGATGACGCGGTAGATCATGCGCTCGTTCCCCGGGATCGGGCTTGCCGAAATGATGATGGTATCGTTCGCGCCGATGGTCACCTTATTGAACTCGCCCGAAGCCATGCGGGTGAGCGCACTCATCGGTTCGCCCTGCGAACCGGTGGAAACGATGACGATCTCGCGGTCGAAAAAGTTCTTCGTCTTTTCCACATCGACGAGCACGCCTTCGGGAATGGTGATCTCGCCGATCTTTGCCGCCGCCTCGACGACGTTGAACATACTGCGTCCCGAGAGGGCGACCTTGCGGCGGTACTTGACTGCGATGTCGATGATCTGCTGCAAGCGGTGCACGTTGGAGGCGAACGTCGCCACGATGAGGCGCCTGTCCGCATTCTCCGCAAACAGATGTTCCAGCGTCGTGCCGACCACTTTCTCGCTCATCGTATACCCGGGGCGTTCGATATTGGTGGACTCCCCGAGGTAGAGCAGCACGCCCTTCTTGCCGTATTCGGCAATCTCGGCGAGGTCGATGGGCGAGCCCGCGACGGGCGTGAGATCGATCTTGAAATCTCCGCTGTGGAAGATGATGCCGTAAGGCGTTTCGATGGCGAGCGCCACCGCCCCGGCGATGGAGTGGTTGACGTTGACAAAATTCACCGTGAACGCGCCCGCCTTTACGCTGTCTTTCGGGCTGACGGTGCGCTCCACAACGTTGTTCAGCCTGTGCTCGCGCAGCTTGTTATCGACGAGCGCGAGCGTAAGCTTGGTCCCGTACACGGGCGTGGAAGGGTCGAGCTCCTTCATGAGGTACGGCACGCCGCCGATGTGATCTTCGTGTCCGTGCGTCAGAAATACGCCGCGGATCTTGTGTTTGTTGTTGACAAGATAGGTGATCTCGGGGAACACGAGGTCGATGCCCGGCATCTCCTCCGTGGGGAAGATGATGCCCGCGTCGATGACGATGATGTCGTTCCCGTACTCGATCGCCGTCATGTTCTTGCCGATCTCGCCCACGCCGCCGAAGAAGAGCACCTTCACGGGGCGCTTTTTGCGTTTGCCGCGCTCCTTCCCGTTCGTCTGACGGTTTTCGGCCGGCTGCTGCGCCGCGCTCTCCGCCTGCGCCCTGCTTGCTTCACCTAAGCGTTTCTTGGCGCCCTTTTTGGCGGGCTGGGTCTCTTCGACAGACGGCGCGCTCAGCGAGGCGCTCTTTTCGGGAAGCTTTGTCCCTTTGCCCTTGGCGCGCGAACGGCGGCGGGGCTTGAGCCCCGCTTCTTCCATTGCCTCGGGCGTGCGCGTCTCGCCCGCAGACTGCTTCTTTGCCTGCTGTTCCCGGTTGTACGCCTCGATCCCGTTGAGGATCGCAAGTTCAATGGCGCTCATGTTCTTATCGCCGGAATTGTTGTTACTGTTCTTCAAAAAACACACTCCTTACTTGCTGTCTGCTCATAACAAGACGAGAGAGCCGATAAATCAGCTCTCTTCCGTATCCTGCAATGAGACGAAATTCTATCTTAAAAGTCGAGGTCGGACTTCTCCACGATCGCCGTCTTGATAAGCCCCTCCGCAAGGAGCTGTTCCTCGCTGCGGAATGCAAATTCGTCGGCGTAATCGACGGGCACGAAGCCCTCGTCCCTGACTGCCCCGAGATTCTCCATGAGCATCTCAATGAGACGGATACCGCGTTTGACGGCAACGCCGCTCTTGATCTTGATCATCATCGGGGTCTTTTCATACATCTTTGTGTCGCCTGCAAATTTCTGGTGATATACGCTCGAAGGGAATTCATCGGGATTGAGCGCGACGTACAGACACAGCGTCTTGCCGCGTACGCCGATCTTGGCGATGGTATCCCCCGCATAGGTGAAACGGTCGTTCGACCAACTCACCTGCGAATTGACGCGGGCATAGGAAAGGAACGCGTTTTTGAGATCGAAATAATAATTCTTGATCTCCTCCGTGCTCTCGATGATCTTCGCCTTAAAGCTGCGTTTGAAACGGGTCATAAGCGACGGATCATCGGGTACAGGCACTACAACGGGCGTATATGCAGGTTTCGCTTCCGCGATCGCCGCGCTGGCTGCGGCAAGTTCCTCACGGGCAGGCGCCGCCTCTGCGGGCTCTTCCGCCTCCTCCGCTTCCTCGGCGGGCTGTGCGATCTCCGCAGGTTGGGTCTCTTCCGGTTCGGACGCCGGCGCTTCAACCGCCTCCGCAGACTCCGCAGCCTGCTCCTCCGCCTGTTCCGTTTGCTCTGCAACCGGCTCCGCGACGGGCGCGGAGCTGACAGCGTATGCACCCTGCTCCTTTAAAAGCTCGGCAACGCGTACGGCGATCTTTTCATAATCGATCCCCTCCGCAACGGCGGAAGCAATCTTTTCGATCCCGTTTTCATCGACGGTCACATCAAACTCGTTCTCCATGACGGAAGCGACGCGCTCCGCCACAAGGTCGTAATCGACGAGCGGCACGGATTCCGCAACTCTGTCTGCAATGGCGTTCTCGTCCACCTGCGGGATCGTCGCGAGGACCGCCGCCGCAACGGCGTCGGGATCGGTCGCGGGGACCGCCGCCGCAACTTTATCAACGAGCATATCGTAGTCGACTTCCGGCATGACGGAAGCGATCTTTTCGGCGAGCACGTCGTACTCGAACGTCTCGTCATTGACAGGCTCCGCCGCGCGGACCGATTCGGCGGACGCCTCTTCGGGTTTGCTCTCCTCAGCCTTTGCTGCGGCAGCCTTTGCCTCCTCAGCCTTCTGAGCGGCAGCTCTTGCCTCTTCGGCTCTCTGCTCCTCGAGCGCGGCAAGTTTTTGAGCGATCTCCTGTGAAAGCGTTGTCTGGATCGCCTCGATCTTTTCGTTGACGCGCGCCTCCAAAGCGGCGATCTGCTCGTTGCATGCGCGGACCGCCTCTAAAAGCGCGTCTTTTGCATGATCGCGCTCCTTCTGGTTGTAATCGTAGATCGCGCTGTTCTGCTGCGAGAGATAGCGAAGCTCTGCAAGGATCCCCTCTACGCCCTGCTTGAAGCTCCCTGCGAGCGCCTCATATGCGGATGCCTGCTGGGCGGAGCTGAATTGCAGCTCTTTGGAGACGGACTGCCTGACTTCGTCGATCTTGCCCGCCATACCCTTGTACATGCCTTCCATGACCATCGTCTTTCTGTCTTCGTATGTTTTGACGTCTTCCATAAAGATACGCTCCTCTCGTCGATGGAAATAATTCTCCTGTTCCTATTTTACACCAAATCGCGGCAAAAGTAAATACTTTCTCCCGTTTTTTTTGCGCGCGTCTCAACTTTTTTATCTATAAAGCGGCATTCCATGCATTTTTGCATGGCAAGCTGCATAAAAATTCCTTTCCCTGCATAAAATGCGCGGCAAATACTTGTCAAAAATTATAAAAAGTTCTATAATGGATAAAATGCCGGCCGGCCGAAAAACGGCAGTCCGGGCTGAAAGAGGTGAATTATGAGAGCATATAACTTTTCCGCAGGTCCTTCCACCCTGCCCCTCGACGTATTGGAAGAGGCGCAGCGCGACCTTCTTGATTTTGCCGGAACGGGAATGTCCGTCACGGAGATCTCCCACCGCAACAAGGCGTTTGAAGCGATCGTCGACGAAGGCGCGGCGCTCCTGAGAGAGCTGATGAACATTCCCGACGACTACGCCGTGCTCTTTGTCCAGGGCGGCGCTTCCCAGCAGTTCGCCGCCGTCCCCCTCAACCTGATGCACAAGGGAAAGGCGGACTATATCGTGACGGGCAACTTTGCAAAGAAAGCGTGGCAGGAAGGCAAGATCTACGGAGACGCGGCGTGCGTCGCTTCCTCCGAGGACAAAACATATACCTATATCCCCGATCTTGCTTCCGTAAAATTCCGCGAGGATACCGACTATGTGCATATCTGCTCGAACAATACCATCTTCGGCACGCGCTACATAGAATTTCCCGAAACAAAGGCGCCCCTCGTGGCGGATATGTCCTCCGAGATCCTCTCGCGCGAGATCGACGTAAAGAAGTTCGGCGTCATCTACGCGGGCGCGCAGAAGAACCTTGCTCCTGCGGGCGTGACGATCGTCATCGCCAGGCGCGATCTCATTCAGGATCCCCTTCCCATCTGCCCGACCAGGCTCAAATGGAAGGTGCAGGACGAGAATAAGAGCCTCTACAATACGCCCCCCTGCTTCCCCATCTACATTGCGACGCTCGTGCTGCGCCGCCTGAAAAAACTGGGCGGCGTGAAGGAAATGAACGCCGTCAACGAATACAAGGCAGGACTTTTGTACGACTTTATCGACAACTCCTCCTTCTATACCAACAATGTGGTAAAGAAATACCGCTCCATCATGAACGTCCCCTTCGTCACCCCGAACGCGGAGCTGGACGCAAAGTTTGTAAAGGAAGCGGGCGCAAACGGGCTTGTCTCCCTCAAAGGGCACCGCTTGGTCGGCGGTATGCGCGCTTCGATCTACAACGCGATGCCCGTCGAGGGCGTGAAGGCGCTCATCGAATTTATGAAGAAGTTTGAAAAGGAGAACGCATAAAATGAAGATCCTCAAACTCAACGCCATCAGCCCCGTCGCGGACGATATTTTCAAGGGCTACGAATATTCGGACAGCGTAGAAAACCCCGACGGCATCATGCTCCGTTCCTTTGCGATGCACGACTATCCGCTCGGCGATGAACTTCTCGCCGTGGCGCGCGCGGGCGCGGGCGTGAATAACATTCCCATCGACAAGTGCACGGAAAAAGGCATCGTCGTATTCAACACCCCCGGCGCGAACGCGAACGCCGTAAAGGAGCTGGTCCTTTGCGAGTTATTTCTCGGCGGCAGAAAGATCGTGGACGGCGCGGCTTGGGCGCAGACGCTCAAAGGGCAGGAAGGCATCTCCAAGCTCGTTGAAAAGGGCAAGAGCAAGTTCGTCGGGCAGGAAAAAAAAGGAAAAAAACTGGGTGTGATCGGTCTGGGCGCGATCGGCGCAATGGTCGCCAACGCCGCCATCCACCTCGGCATGAGCGTCGTGGGATACGATCCTTTCATCTCCGTCAAGAGCGCGTGGATGGTGGAC
>CALVLR010000041.1 GCA_944340685.1 uncultured Clostridia bacterium
TTATGTATATATAATTAAAATGTTTTTGGGCGGCGCCGGTTCTCTGTCCGCCCTACCCGCCTCGCAGCCGCCGCTCCTCTTTTTCCGCGGCAGCGGCGGCTTTACGGCCTTGGTTCCGACGGTGCGCTCTCGTTCGCAGCTCCGTCGCATACATCGGGGGTAATATTCTTTTATATTTCTTATTTCTCCGTTTATCAGACGACGCGAAAGATCCGCACTGTTCACAAAGGGAGAAAAGTAAATTCAAGTGGGATTAAAGGCGTCACGCAATTTGCCCGTAAACGAAAAAATTCCGTTGCCGCGGCAACGGAATTTTTGTTTTTAACGCTTGGAGAACTGCGGTGCGCGGCGCGCCTTTTTGAGACCGTACTTCTTTCTCTCCTTGACGCGGGGGTCGCGGGTGAGGAAGCCTGCCTTTTTGAGCGCGGGACGCGTTTCCGGTTCGGACTGAAGGAGCGCACGGGCGATGCCGAGACGGATCGCACCGGCCTGACCCGTAAGTCCTCCGCCGATGACGTTGACGAAAATATCGTACTTGCCTTCCGCAGAAACTTCTGCAAGAGGCTGCTTGACGATGTACTGAAGGGTCCCCTGCGGGAAGTAATTTTCGAGCGCGCGGTCGTTGATCACGATCGCACCGCTGCCCGAGGGAATGAGGCGGACGCGGGCGATCGCCTTCTTTCTTCTGCCCGTGCCCCAGAACTGCAACTTCTTTTTCGGACTTGCCTTAGCCATAGGTCACCTCTCCTCAGAAAATTTTCAGCGCTTCGGGTTTCTGCGCCGCGTGGTTGTGCTCCGCGCCCTTGTAGACGCGCAGCTTCTTGATCATCTGTCTGCCGAGAGAGTTCTTGGGAAGCATCCCCCGAACCGCTTCGTAGACGGCGAGATCGCTGCGCTCCGCCATCAGCTTGCCGTAAGAAACTTCCTTCAGCCCGCCGATGTAGCCGGTGTGGTAGCGATAGTACTTATCCTCGAGCTTTTTGCCCGTAAGGAGCGTCTTGTCGCTGTTGATGACGATAACGAAGTCGCCCGTATCGACGTTGGGCGTGAACGTGGGCTTGTTTTTGCCGCGAAGGACGGACGCGACCTTGGAAGCAAGCCGTCCGAGCGGAACGTCCGTCGCATCGACGACGTACCACTTTCTCTCCACCGTTTGGGCGTTTGCCATGTAGGTTTTCATAAGTCTCTGACTCCTTGTGCTCTTATGCCGTGATATTCACAAATTCGCTTTTCTTCCGCAAAACGGGGCGTAATACGGATTTTTGCGCGTTTATGCCCCTCTCGGGGCGATTACCTCTTCATTATAGGCGCTTAAAAAATTTCCGTCAAGCTGTTTTGCCTTGCGAAAACAAGTTTTTTTCTCTTTTTGCGAAAAAATTTTTTTCACCGTTTTCCGCCAAAAAAACAAGCTCTGCGCGGTGTTAAGCCGCCTTTACGGCGAGAGAAACTCACGAAGATTGCTCCCATCAGTTTGGGAAAAATCTGTGAACACCGCAAATCATAACTGCGCTTATGCTCTTCTCGGCGGCAGGGTCTTTACCACCCGCGCGGGATTGCCCACGGCAAGGGAGTTCGAGGGAATATCGTGCACGACCACGCTCCCCGCGCCGATGACGACGTTGTCGCCGATGGTCACGCCCGGGCAGACGGTGACGTGCCCGCCGATCCAGACATCGCTGCCCACCGCGATGGGCTTGCCGTATTCCACGCCCGTGTTGCGGAGCGCGGCTTCGAGCGGATGATTGACGGAGTAAAATCCGCACTGCGGGGCGATAAACACATTGTCGCCGAAGGTAATGGGCGCGACGTCCAGAAACACGCAGTCATAATTGACGAAGAAGTTGTCGCCCGCATGCATATTGAAGCCGTAATCGATGCGGATATTTTTTTCGATGAGCGGATTTTTGCCCAGCGAGCCGAAGAGCGCGCGCAGGATCTCCTCACGGCGGGCAAGTTCGGTGCGCTCCGTTGCGTTATACGCATCGCACAGCTGTACGGCGCGCACATGCGTTTTCTGCACTTCGGGATCTGTATAATCGTACATCTCCCCCGCCATTAATTTTTCAAGTTCTGTCATAATAAATCCTCTATGTTCACGAATTTTCTCGCGCAAAGGCGCGACAAAATTCCGTGATTTGAGAGGAAGGTTGCTGGCACGGCTCTGCGCGCCTAACAGCACCTTCCTCTCTGCTGGCGAACCCTTAGGGGCTTACAATTATAGTTCGCCCGCATTCACTCCTACCTGAAAGCCGCGTGAGCGGCAAATTGAGGCATATTGCGCAGGGAAACCCTGCTTGTATCTGTGATTTAACTGCTTTTTGTTATAAAATACTCGCGCAAGGAAGGTTTCCTTCCGCCCGCGCCCTCAATTTGTCGCTTGCGACTTACGGGAAAGCGTGAGCCGCCGCGTGCCATTACGTTGCGAATTAGCGGCGGCGAGAGAAAAACCGCGGTTAGGCGTATGCCGTGTCCGCGGGTTGTCTCTTCCCCTCACGGAAATTCTTTTCGTCAGTTCGAAAAGAATTTCGTGAATTTACTCCAGTATCGCCTTGATCCTTCTCACGCCTGCCGAGGAGGACTGCTCCTTGACGATCTTGAAGCGCCCCAGCTCGCCGGTATGGGAAACGTGCGGGCCGCCGCACATCTCCTTGGAAAATTCGCCGATGGAGTACGTTTTCACCATGTCGCCGTACTTGCTGTCGAACACGCCGACAAAGTGCTCGGCGCGCGCCTCTTCGAGGCTCATCTCTTTGTAGACGACGGGAATAT
Source organism: uncultured Clostridia bacterium (assembly GCA_944340685.1). Taxonomy (GTDB): domain Bacteria; phylum Bacillota; class Clostridia; order Christensenellales; family Borkfalkiaceae; genus Gallimonas. Next base: position 2,770 of record CALVLR010000041.1, read on the forward strand.
CCTCTTTAATTTTCTCGTTGACGAGATCTTCGACCGCCCTGATCTCTTCGGGCGTCATGGCGCGGGAGAAGTTGAAGTCGAAGCGCATGCGCTCGTCGGTGATGTTGCTGCCCTTCTGGTTGACGTCGGGCGAGAGCACCGCCTTGAGCGCCGCGTTGAGAAGATGCGTGGCGGTGTGATACCTGACCGCCTGTTCGGAGTGGCTCTCTAAGCCGCCCTTGGCTTCGCCCGCATGAAGATCGCCGCGGCTCTTTTCCTGGTGTTCTTTAAACGCTTCGTCGAAGCCCGCCTTGTCCACCCCGTAGCCGCGCTCCTCGGCAAGCTCCATGGTAAATTCAATGGGGAATCCGTAGGTATCGTACAGGCGGAACGCCTGCTTGCCGCCGATGGTCGTCTCCCTGACGTATGCGGGGTCCTTCTGCGCCATGAAAGCATTCTTGCGCTCGATGCCCGCAATGCACTTTTCAAACTCCGCCATGCCCTTTTCAAGCATCGCCTCGAAGCGCTCCGCCTCCTTGGCGATCTCTTCGAGGATATATCCCTTCTTTTCGGTGAGCAGCGGGTACGCCTCGCCGTACACCTCGTCGATAAAGACGGACGCGACTGCCTGCATCGTCTCGCCGGGATGTACGCCGAGCTGGCGGCAGTAGCGGATGGCGCGCCGCATGAGGCGGCGCAGAATATACCCTGCGCCCGTGTTGGAGGGCAGGATGCCGTTGACGTCGCCGATGAGCATGACGGTAGTGCGGACGTGATCCGCCACGATGCGCATCGCCTTGCGCGCGGCAGCGTCCCCGTCGTATTTTTTGCCCGTGAGCGTCTCGAGCTTTGCGATCGCGCCCGCGAAGAGGTCGGTCTCGTAGCCGTCGTGCAGCCCGTTCAGGAAGAGCAGCATCCGGTCCAGCCCGAAGCCGGTATCCACATTCTTGTTTTCCAGCGGGATGTAGCCTTCTTCCGTCTTGCGGTACTGCATATAGACGTCGTTGCCGATCTCCACATAGTCGTCGGGAAAGACGGGCGCGGGCTTTTCGGGATCGATGGGATAGAACCACTCGTTGTCGGGTCCGCAGGGCGTGCCGACGGTGCCCTCAAGTTCCCACCAGTTGTCCGACTTGGGGAGATAGAAGATATGATCTTCAGCGATGCCGAGCCCCTTCAGGAGCGCAGCGGTCTCCTCGTCGCGCGGGGCGCTCTCGTTGCCCTCGAACACGGTGGAGCACAGCTTCGCGCCGTCTAACCCATACACCTTGGTGAGGAGTTCGTACGTCCAGGCGGTCTTCTCCTTCTTGAAATAGTCGCCGAGCGACCAGTTGCCCATCATCTCGAAGAAGGTGAAGTGCGATTCGTCGCCGACGGATTCAATGTCCACCGTTCTGACGCACCCCTGCACGTTGCACAGCCGCTTGCCGAGGGGGTGCGGCTTGCCGAGAAGGGAGGGCATCAAAGGCTGCATGCCCGCCACGTTGAACATGACGCCCGTCGTCCCGTCGCCGATAAGGGAGACTGCGCCGACGTTGACGTGCCCCTTGCTCTCATAAAATTTCAGCCAGCTCTCGCGGAGCTGTTTGGATGTGATCGCCATAACTTTCTCTCCGTATGTTTCAGTCATTGCGTATTTTAGTGCGCGCGCGGAGATTTGTCAACCGATTTTGCGCGCAGATTTGCCGGCAAAGCGCCGTCAGATCTTTTCGAGGGTATAGCCGTCCTTCGCGTCTTTGACCGCGTAGCCCATGGCTCTGAGCGTTTCGCGCAGCTCGTCTGACTTCGCCCAGTCCTTTGCCCTGCGCGCCGCGAAGCGTTCTTCGGCGATCGCTTCTACCTCGGCGGGCACTTCTTCCCGCTTCTCGCCGTACTTGGCAAGATAGGCGGCCGGATCCTTTCTGAACAGCCCCAACAGCGCGTACGTCTCGCGGATCTGATTGGTCATGCGGCGCGCCTTGGGATCGTTGGCTTCCAGAAGGCGCGCGACTTCCTTGAAGCAGCCGAAGAGATCGGAGAGCGCGAGCGCGGTATTGAAGTCGTCCTCCATGTCCGCGTCGAACTTCGCGTCGATCGCCGTCTCCTTGCCCGCCTCGTCGGGAAACGCCTTCTCCGCGCGCCCGATGAGCGTATAGAAGCGCACGAGGTGCGCCTCGGCGTTCGGGAACAGGTCGTCGGTGATGTTGATGTCGGCGCGGTAGTTGCTTGAAAGCAGCGCGAATTTGAGGGCGTCGGAGGAGTATTTGTCGAGAAGGTCTGAAAGCAGCAGCGAATTGCCGAGCGACTTGCTCATCTTCTGCCCGTTGACCTTGATCAGCCCGTTGTGCGTCCAATATTTGGCAAACCGCTTGCCTGTGAGCGCCTCGCTCTGCGCGATCTCATTCTCGTGGTGCGGGAAGACGAGGTCACGCCCGCCGCCGTGGATATCGATCTGATCGCCGAACGCCGCACGGTTCATCGCCGAGCACTCGATGTGCCACCCCGGGCGCCCCTTTCCCCACGGCGAATCCCAGCTGATCTCGCCCTCCTTCGCCGCCTTCCAGAGCGCGAAGTCGTAGGCGTTCTTCTTTTCATCGTCGTTCTCCACGCGCACGCCGTCGAGCATATCCTCTTTCGACCGCCCCGAGAGCTGCCCGTACGCAGGGAAGGAGTCGACGTCGAAGTACACATCGCCGTTCTTCGCGGCATAGGCATGTCCGCCGTCGATGAGCCCCTGAATAAAGGCAATGATGTTGCCGATGTTCTCCGTCGCCTTCAGCCAGAGCGTGGGGTCGTCGATCTCGGCGCGTTTCATCACCGCGTCGATCTTCTCGATCATCATGGCGGCGTACTCGTCGGCGGGGATGCCCGTCTCGCGGGAGCGGGCGATGATCTTGTCGTCCACGTCGGTGTAGTTGCGGGCATACGTCACCTCGTAGCCCTTCTTTTCAAGGAATTTGCGGAAGACGTCGTAGATGATCGCCTGATAGGCGTGCCCGATGTGCGCCTCGCCCGAGACGGTGATGCCGCACGCGTACATTTTGACTTTCCCCGCTTCAAGGGGCACGAACTCCTCTTTTCTTCTGGTGAGCGAATTGTAAATTTTCACAGCAGACTTCTCTCCTTATACATTCTCTGTTCGTTCTCTATTCTTTATTTCATTCTTTTTCCGTACCCGTGTCCGAGGCGCGCGGCGGATCGGTAGCCTTGTCGGGGGCGGGGACATGGTCGTCCGCTCCCGCCTCGCCGACGCTTTTTGCGGGGGGCATGCCCGCGGTTTCGGCATAGCGGATCGCTGCGTCCAGCCGCTCTTCCAGCTCGTACACCCGTTCGCGCAGCGCGCACACCTCGCGCAGGATGGGATCGTCCTTTTCGGGGATGAGATCCTGCGTCTTTTCTCCGTTGATGCGCACGACGCGCCCGGGCACGCCCACGACGGTGGCATAGGGGGGGACCTCTTTCAGAACGACCGCGCCCGCGCCGATGCGCGCGCCTTCGCCCACGGTGAAGCCGCCCAAAACCTTCGCCCCGCAGGAGATCGTCGCGTTCTTTTTGATGGTGGGGTGGCGCTTGCCCTTCTCCTTGCCTGTGCCGCCGAGCGTGACGCCCTGATAGATGACGACGCCCTCCTCCACCTCCGCCGTCTCGCCGATGACGACGCCCGCGCCGTGGTCGATGAACACGCCCGCAGCGATCTTCGCGGCGGGATGGATCTCGATGCCCGTCAGAAATTTCGCGAACTGCGAAGTCATGCGGGCGAGGAGCTTCAGATGCATGCGGTACAGGCGGTTTGCCCACCTGTGCCAGGAGAGCGCATGCACGCCCGAATAGGTGAGCCAGATCTCAAATTTATTGCGCGCGGCGGGGTCGTTCTTTTTCGCCGCGGCGATGTCCTTTCGCAGTCTCGCAAAAAACATGCGCGTACCTCCTTCTCGATAAAAAAAGCGCCTTTACGATATGACATCATATGCGTAAAGGCGCTTTTATGGCGCGGTTCCACTTTACTTCGGGAAATTCCCCTCGTTTTGTCCGGTAACGGCGGACTGCCGCGGGCATTACCCCGACCTCGGGCGAGCGGAACGCACTTTCCTTCCTGCGATCGCAAGGGACTTTCAGCTTTTGCCCCTCTCTCTGCGGCGGACGCGGGGAGTACTCTTTTCCGCTCTTCGGCATGAATTTACTCACAGATTTTTCCCGAACTGACGGGAAAAATCTTCGTGATTTTGAGAGACAACCCATTGCACGGCATAAATGCCTGACAATGTGTTTGTCTCAACCGCGCCAATGAAAGGCGCGGGTTACTTCGGCTACGCTCGTGCGCCGCTTCGCGTCGGGCGGGCACAAAATTGCCCCTGAAATGGCAATTTCTCAGTTCGCGCATACGCCGAAGCCCCACAGGGACTGTACTTCGGCTACGCTCGTGCGCCGCCTGCGGCGTCGGACGGCATGACGTACGCGCTCACCTC
>CALVLR010000042.1 GCA_944340685.1 uncultured Clostridia bacterium
GATCAGGGAGAGGGCATTTCCGATACCGCCATGCGGTCGCTGGCAAGAACGCTGCTTCCCTCGCTGCGGGAGTACCTTGCATCGGACGAGGGCCGCAGAGACTACGCCGAATGGAGAAAGACGCAAGACGGCTGAAACGGCAATGGTTTTGTAAAATTTATATGATTTGAGAGGTTGCGCCGAAGATCATAAACCTTGATGAACGGCAAAGGCGGAGTCCGTACGGGCTCCGCCTTCTTTCATTTCGAAAAAGTTTTGAAGTTTTCGATCGTAAAAAATAATCCGTAAGGAGCGAAGCGACGGAATAGCGTATCGTTCGCCGAAGGCGCGATCTGCCGCCTCCCGCAAGCGGGAACCCTCGGCAGAGCAGCGCTCTGCTCGCGCGCGTCACGTCTTCCTCTTGTAATCTTCAAGATCATTCAATAATAAAAATAATCCGAACGTCTTCCTTATGATGAAGAGGTTCGAATTATTCCAAAGTGGCTGGGGTAGCTGGATTCGAACCAACGAATGACGGAGTCAGAGTCCGTTGCCTTACCGCTTGGCGACACCCCAATCTATATTGAAAGAAAGTTCCCGCAAACGGAACGCTGCGGCTGCGCTTTAAAAAACCGCGCAAAACTCTCTTAACGGAGTTTTATTCTACCACCCATTCGGAAAATTATCAAGCGTTTTTCGTTGGATTTGACAAAAAATTTTCTTTTCAAGCAAAAAAATTTTTCGTACGCCGCACCGCGGGACATACGATAGAGCAAGAGGTGACACATGAAACTTTCTACGCTTATCGGGAAACCCGTACTTACCCGCGCGGGCGAGCGGCTGGGCTATGTGACCGCCGCCTATCTTACGCGCGACATGAAAAAGCTCTCCTCCGTCCTGTGCGCAGACGATAACGAAGAGGATTTCTGCCTGCCGGCGCGTGCGATCCTTTCCGCCGCGGACGCCGTAATCGCAGGCGCGGCGCGGCTGGACGCACCGACCGGCGTTCCCTCCCCCATCGGGAAGGCGGCGTACACAAACACGGGAGAAGCGCTCGGCACCCTTTCAGATGTAGAAACCGGAGACACGCCCCTCTTGCTGATCGCAAAGGACGACATGACCATCTCGTGCGAAGCCGCGCGCGCAGCCATCGGCGAGACGGTGATCGTATACCCTACCGTGGCAGAAAAAAGACCGTCTCCCGCAAAACGCGGGCACGCCCCGAAGCAAAAGCAAAAACCCCTGCCCATGTCCGCGGATCCCCTGCCCGACCCCACCATGTCCGCCCCCGCAGCGAACAGCCCTGCGCGCCCCACACAATCCCCTCCGGCCATGTCCGCAGAGCGCGCTTTGAAACAGCGCGCAAACGCATTCCGCATCGATCGCACAAATCTGCTGGGCAGGCGAGTGAAACGCAGCGTCTATGATGAAGCCGGTTCTCCCATTGCGACGGCGGGAGAACTTGTGACGCCTGAAATGATCGCACGGGCGCGGAGAAAAAACAAGCTGCTCGCGCTTACGGTAAACACTCTGACAAATTTATATGATTGAGACGGAAAAGAAATATCCCCTGCATCGGACGGTTCCGGTCAGGGGATATTCACATAGCGCTGTAATGCGGTCAGACCAGCGGAGCAAAGATCTTGGCCAGCTCGCACACGCCCCGCCATACCACGTTGCGCTTGGCGTCCGCTTCCGTTTGCTGATCGGAAATCGCAAAAGTCTCCTCAAAATCCTTTTTCATATCGACGAGCGCCTTCGTCTTATACATGAGTACCGCGTCTTCAAAATGGAACAGCAGGGAACGGTAATCGCAGTTGATGGTCCCGCCGACGCCGACCTTATCGTCCGCCAGAAATCCCTTGGCATGGATAAATCCCGGCGTATATTCGTAAATTTTTACGCCGCCGCGGATGAGCGCAAGATAATTGGAACGCGTGAGCGCAAATACGATGCGTTTATCGGGAATGCGCGGCGTAATGATCCGCACGTCCACCCCGCGCGCCGCCGCCAGAACCAACGCCTCCCGCAGGCGGTAATCGATGACAAGGTAGGGCGTCATGATCCAGACGTAGTCTTTTGCCGTGTTGAGAATATTGATGTACACGTCTTCGCCGACGCTGCGCTGATACATGGGGCGCGGCCCGCTGCCGTACGGCTGCACAAAGCCTTCGCCCTCAAAACGCTCATACGTCTGCGGAAGATACGGCGCATAGTCTTCGCACGTTCTGACGCTGATGTTATACAGTTTCAGGAACATGAAGAGGAGCCCCCTGACGCCTTCGCCCTCGAGCCGGACCGCCGTGTCCTTCCAGTTCCCGAAGGGATGCTCGACGTTGACATATTCGTCCGCAAGATTGATCCCGCCCGTGTAGCCGATCCTGCCGTCGATCACAGTGATCTTGCGATGGTCGCGGTTATTGTGGATGTTGCTGACGACGGGAACGAACGGATTGAATTTGACGCATTTGATCCCGAGTTTTTCCAGCTGTTTATGATAGACGAGGTGCACCTTGCCCATGCATCCGATGTCATCGTACATGAACCGCACTTCCACGCCCTCTTTGACTTTGCGGGCAAGGATCTCCAGGATACTGTCCCAGAACTCCCCGCGGGCGATGATGAAGTACTCCATGAAGATATATTTTTCGGCGCGTTCCAGATCTTCCAAAAGGCGCGCCCAGAACAGCTCGCCCGAGGGAAAGTACTCCGTTTTGGTATGCTCGTACATCATTGCGGCAGGCTCTTCGGTGATGAGCGCCTCGCTCACATCCGACCAGCGCCGCATCTCCTCGTTGATCCTGCGCAGCGTTACGCCGCCTGTCTCGTACTTTCTGGAGTGCGCATACAGCATTCTGTACCGCTGCTGAACTTTTTTGGTGGGACGGTGCGAGGAAAAGGCGCAGTAGATCGCAACGCCGAAAATATTCAGAAAAACGATACACAGGATCCACGGGATCTTTGTTTCGGGCACCATGTCGCGATTGGCGGCATGGAGGGCGGTAAGAAAGACGATGAGCCAGGACATCACCGTGAGAAACGCCGTGATCCAGTTCGCCGCCTCCGGAAATTTTGCCGTGAGCCAGCCCGCAAAGACGTAGATGATCCCGCAGATGACCGTTACGTCGATCAGGAAAAAGAGGATGATGGTGAGCGCAACGATAAAGAAACGGCTGAATATTCGCTTCAACAGACGCATGGCACGATCCTCCTCGTAAAATTTGTCTTATTATATCACGGCGCAGCAGCGCCGTCAACCCCCTTTTTTGGGCAAAAACGCACGCGGGATCGCGTTTTGTTCAAACTATTCCCAATGCAGGCGGTGCAGTTCGCCTTTGGAAGAGAGCCCCTCGAATGCATTCTGCCGCAGCCCTTCATAGACCGCGACCGCCACACTGTTGGAAAGATTGAGCGAGCGTGCCTCCTCCCGCATGGGGATACGCACGCAGGACGCAGGGTACCTGATGAGAAGTTCTTCCGGCAGCCCCCTTGTTTCTTATCCGAATACAAGATAATCGCCGGCAGAAAACGCCGCCTGCGTGTAGGCGCGGGGCGCTTTCGTTGTAAACAGATGGAAACGGGCGTTCTCCGGACAGGAAGCGAAAAACACCTCGATACTTTCGTGGACGACGACGTTGACAAGGTGCCAATAATCCAATCCCGCGCGCTTTAAGTATTTATCGGAGATCTCGAACCCGAGCGGTTTTACAAGATGAAGCGTGCAGCCCGTCGCCGCGCACGTCCGCGCGATGTTGCCCGCGTTCTGCGGGATCTCAGGCTCCACCAAAACGATATTGAACATACACATCCTCTTTGCGGCTCCCGTACTCGGAAGCCTGCATGTATTGTACCGCAAAACGCCGTTTTTGGCAAGGAAAAGAATTTTTATGAAAAAAAATTTCACATTTCTCAGCCGAGACGCAATAAAATTCTTGACATCTGCGAGAAAGGGCGTATAATGTTATTTGTTCTTCACAGAACGTTTCCCTATGCTTATACGAATCCATATTTTTTCTCATTAAAAAGCCGAGCGGTTCCGCCCGGCTTTTTAATCTTGTGTTCACGAAATTCTTTTCAAACTGATGAAATGAATTTCCGTGATTTTGAAAGACAACCCTTTGTCAGGCGCTTGCGCCGTGCAATGGGTTGTCTCTTCATCTCACGACTTTTTCTCTCGTCGGTCCGAGAGAAAAAGTGTGAATGATTTATCTGAGATATCTCCCCCGCGCACTCTCGTGCACCCGGAAAATGCGCACCTCTTCGCCCGAAGAAGCATCGAGGTAGACGATATATTGTTCTTCGCCGTAATCGCATACAAATTCGTACGCAAGCACCTCGCGGCGCCCCATGGGGATAATGGCGAGATGGCTCTCCGTGACTTCCAGCCCTTCCGAAAGCTTGGCGCGCGCCGCACCCTCGGAGATCGTCGGGTCAGACGTGCGCCCCTCGTTTTCGTGATTGAAGAGGTATCCGCGGGCGTCCATACCGACGACGCGCCCCTTCTCTTCACAGACACGCACCTGCACCATGTCCGGATAGCATCTTACGCCGTCGGTCTGCGATACATAGGTGATACAGGCAACCATGCCCGTATCCGAGAACCAGGTCGCGGTCATATCGGTATATCCGCGGGCAGAGAGGAATTCACGGGCGATCGCATCGCATCCGGCGAGGTCAAAGTTTTTGACAGAGCAGGTCTCGTAGCTGTCGAAAAAGGCGACATTGCCCCCGTTTTTCGTGACCTGCGCGAAGATCTCCGACCCGTTTTCATCGGTGAGCGTAAAGTTGTAGCAGCGCATATCGCGCGCCGATGTTTCGCCCGTGAGTTTCACATCTGCGATATGGTAACCCTCGAAGAACGCGCGTACCTTCTCCTCTGCGTCGGAGGCGCTGATCTCGCCCTGTTTTTCGACGCCGTTCTCCTCTACGTTTCCCTCTCCCGCAAAGGGAGCGTCGGTAATTTCTTCGGGCTTCGGATTCGCCGACTTGCCCCATTCAGAAAACCGCGTGCCGATCTCGCCCGTTTCCCCATCGAAAAACGCGCGGAGTTCATCTGCCGGCGTATTGACGGCAAGCTCGTTCAGCTCATGCGCGAGCGCGGCGTTGATCTCGTAGAGGCGCGCGGCGGCTTCCTTTTCCCGCTGCGAAAGCGCGTCTCCTGCGGCGAGCTTCATGAGCATGTGCTCGGCAAAGGCGTGCGTCCGGTTGACGAACGAGGAAATATCCGTACTTGTGACGCTGTCTACGGGGATCTTTTCCAGCGCACTCTCCATGAGAGAACTTTCTACCAGAATATCGGTAAGCAGCATACGCTGTTCGTTGGTCCCCGCCGATACGCGAAGCTTGGCGAGATCATCGTCCATCTCCTCGGAAACGGCGACGAGTTCATACAGCGTAGCGCGATAGGCGTTTTCCGCGCGCATCGCCATATCGTTCATACGGAAAGAGCCCGCCGTGACGACGGTCGCGAGCGCCAGACACGCTGCGCCGAGCGTTGCGACAGCGGCGATCCAGCCGCCGATCCCGGGCGCGCGCTTCTTCTGCCCAGACCGTTTTTCTGCGCGTTCCCGCTTTTTCTTTTCGCGGGCGGCGGTGCGTTTTTCCTGCGCCGCCTTTCTCTTTTCTTCACGCGCCTGCATTGCCTGCGCGCGCTCCGCCTCCTGCTGTTTTTTGCGGGCGGCCTTTTCCCGCTTTTCACGGGCAAGGCGCTGTTTCTTTTCCGTGGCGCTCTCCGTAGCGAGCATCTCACGGCGGGCAGCTTTTTCGGCATGGCGGGCGGCACGCTCGCTCTTTTCTTTTGCGATCGCTTCCATGCGCTTTTCTTTCGCCTCAAGTTTTGCCTGCATATGCGCCTGTTTTTTGTTTATCTTCTGCATGTGCGCCGCCTCTTTTTTTGCGGCACGCGCCTTTGCCGCCTCAAAGCGCGCCTCGGCTGCGGCAGTTTCTTCCTGCTTTGCCGCCGCCATCTGTTCGGCGACGCGGTCCTTTTGGGGTGCCGCGGTCTTTTCCGACGCCTTTGCGCCCTTTTTCTGCTGTTTTTTTTCAGCGGCTTTTTCCACCGTCTCTACCTTTTCGGCGCCGCTCGAGACGTTTTTACCGATCTTTTTCTCCATATTTATCTCCTTAAAATCCCAATCTTGCGCCCAAGGCGAATTCTTCCGAACGCTTCCGCCGCCCCACATTTGCTGTTAAATATCGGGAAAAGCCGTCACATCGTCAGCGCAAACTCCGCTTTAAGCTGTTTAGGCAAAGCCCAAACAGCATGGGCGCTGCGTTGCGCTTCCTCTTTCTAAAATTTTACTATGCAAAATTTTAGAAAGCTATCGAGCTATTTTCAACTCTCCGCCTCAATTTGTGCGTGAGGCACTTTCGCGGAAAGGGGAAGGGGGCGTTGCCGTCAATTGACTTGCGCAAGCAGGGTGTCTCACGCAAGTAGACCTTGCGTTTGGTCACGGTTTTTGCCGACAATGGCAAAAACCTCAGTTCGCGGCGCGCGCACGCCACACCGTGGCGGTGCGCATAAAGCGCCGCTCACCCTGCGCCCGCGCCCTCAATTTGCCGCTTGCGGCTTAAGGTGAAAGAGTGAATGCGGCGCGCTATTATGTTGCGACTGCGCCGCAGAGAGAAAACACATTGTCAGGCATTTATGCCGTGCAATGGGTTGTCTCTCAAACTCACGAAGATTTTTCGTGTCAGTTCGCGAAAAATCTGTGAACCCTCTCAGATCGCAAAGACGTGCTTCCCGATCACCGTCACCGTCTGCCGCTCAAAGATCCACGCGCTCGTAGCGACGGCGGGGTTATAGTAATAGAGACACCCATAGGTGGGATCCCAGCCGTTCATTGCGTCACGCGCGGCATTGTACGCCGTTTCATCCGGTTCGAGATTGATCTGCCCGTCGTCCACCGCGGTGAATGCGCCCTTCTGATAGATGACGCCTGCCACGGTATTGGGAAACTGCGGACTCTTGACGCGGTTGACGATGACGGCGCCGATCGCGACCTGCCCCGTATAGCTTTCCCCTCTGCCCTCGGCGTAGATCGCCTTTGCCATCAGGTAGAGATCGGACGAGGTGTGGCCGTTCACGCCGCCGCCCTGTCCGCCCTGACCGCCCTGATCCTGCCCTGCCAGCACACGGTAAGAATCGTTCATGCCAAGCGCCTTATACGTCGCCATTCCGACGACGCCGTCCGCCGTAAGGCCGTTCTTCTGCTGAAAAGCGATGACTGCCCTGCGCGTTCCCGCGCCGAAGATGCCGTCTACCGCGCCGGAGTAATATCCCCAATTCCTGAGACGGCGCTGGACTTCCTGCACTTCGCCGCCCGTACTGCCCTGACGGAGCACGGCGGTCTCGACGGCTACGAGCGCGCTCTCTTCAGGCATGCGGGCAAGCGCAAGCGCCGTACCGCCCGCGGCTGCGCCGCCGAGCAGCACCAACGCCGCCGCGCCGATCACCAAACTTTTTTTCATAATTTCCTCCTGACGCTAACTTGCGCACCCTCTTTGGTTTTTATGCAGATCTTTCAAAGAAACGTTTTCCCCCGATGCCGCGGCAGGCAAACGGGCAAATCCGCGAAATATTTTTTCAAAAACAAAAAATTTTACAATTTCGGTAGAAATTTGTGAGGACTTTTTTACATGTTTCTATTATAATAGAAAAGTACACAAAGGAAACGAAACTATGCCCGCAACATATGCACACAAAAAATTCGGAGAGGACGTGCAAGCTGCCCTCGGAGAACGCTTTTCCGAGACGGCAAAATTTCCGCATGCCTTCGCGCTCGGCCTGCACGGGCCGGACCCTCTTTTTTATTACAGGCCGCTCGCAAAGAACGCCGTCAAAGAAAAGGGCGATTCTATGCATGAGGCGCGCGCCGCGGAATTTTTTGACCGCGCGCGTCATGTATACCTTGCCCGCGGAAAACGTGCGGCGGACCGCGCCTATCTGTACGCATTTGCATGCCACTTTTGCTTAGACAGCGTATGCCACGGCGAAGTTGCTCATCAGATGCAGCGCACGGGGCTGACGCATGTGGGAATAGAAGCGGCGTTTGAGCGCATGCTTCTTTTGGAAGACGGGCGCGATCCCCTGAAAGCAAAACTGACCGCGCACATTCAGCCGGAAGAGGACGCCCTCTCCGCGCTTGCCGCGTACTGCGGCGTAACGGAGCGGCAGGCAAAAAAGGCGGTAAAGTCAATGCGCTTTTACAGCGCCCTCCTGCGCGCGCCGAACGCTCTCAGACGGAGCCTCGTACATCTGGGACTTCGCCTTGCCGGAAAATACAGAAAAATTGCGCCCATGATGATCCCGACGGCACTCACGGCGGCGGAAGAGGAGAGCTGCGCCGCGCTGCGCCCCCTTTACGACAGGGCGCTCGCCAAGGCGCTCGCGCTCATCCCAAACCTTGCGGCTTTTCTGAGCGGCGAAGCGGAGCTTGACGAACGTTTTGCAAGCAATTTTGAATCGGAAGCAATACAACAGGAGAACGAAACATGAAGAGATTGTCACCTGAACGCAGAATGGAGCGGAACTGGATCTTATACGATGTGGGGAACTCCGCGTTTACCCTGCTCATCAGCACCATTATGCCCATCTACTTCAACTACCTCGCCGGACAGGGCGGGGTCGACGCCACCACGGCGACCGCATATTGGGGATACGCCGCAAGCATCGTTACGCTGTGCGTCGCCGTCATCAGCCCCATTCTGGGTACGCTGAGCGATTTTTCGGGATATAAGCGCCCCATCTTTATGTTCTTCGCCTGCGCAGGCGTAGTCGGCTGCGCGGCGCTCGGCATTCCCATGCCGTGGCTCGTCTTCCTCATCGTGTTCATCATCACGAAGATCTTCTATTCGGCGAGCCTTGTCTTCTACGACGCCATGCTCGTGGACGTGACCACGCCCGGCCGCACGGACGACGTCTCCTCCAAGGGCTATGCCTGGGGATATATCGGGAGTTGCATTCCCTTCCTCGTCAGCATCGCCGTCGTCCTTTTGACCGATCTGGAATATGCCGTCTCCATTCCCATTGCGCTCATCATCAATGCGCTCTGGTGGCTGGGGTTCACCCTTCCCCTCGCCAAGACGTACCGCCAGAAGCACTTCGTCGCCCGCACGCCGCACGCCGTGCGCGACAACTTCAGGCGGCTCTTCTCGGTATTCTCCAAGAAGAGCGACGTCCCCAACAAGAAGGGCATCGTACTCTTCCTCATTGCCTTTTTCCTCTACATCGACGGCGTGTATACCATCATCGACATGGCGACCTCCTTTGGCACGGCGCTCGGGTTTGACACGACCAACCTGCTGCTGGCGCTGCTGCTCACGCAGATCATCGCCTTCCCTTCGGCGATCATATTCGGAAAGCTCACCAAACGGGTGCGCAACGATATTCTCATTCTCATCTGCATCGTCGCTTACACCGGCGTCGGGCTGTTCGCCGTATTTATGACGGAGGCGTGGCAGTTCTGGATGCTCGCCTGCGCCGTGGGGCTCTTCCAGGGAGGCGTGCAGGCGCTCTCACGCTCCTACTTTGCCAAGATCATCCCCGCCGATCAATCGGGGTGCCTGTTTGGCATTCTCGATATCTTCGGCAAGGGCGCGGCATTTTTCGGCACGCTCCTTGTGAGCATCGTAACGGACGCGACCGATTCGGTCAACCTCGGCGCCATCCCCATCGTCTGCCTGTTTGCCGCGGGGATCACGGTATTCCTCTTTGCGGCGCGCGTCAACCGCCCCTTCCTGGCAAAGCAGGCGGCAGAGAACGCGGCGGCGGACGAACGGACGGAAGACGCGCAGGAAGAAGCTGCCATTGCGGAAAGCATGCCGATGGACGAAGCGGCAGACAGCGCTTTTGCGCCCGGATCCCGAACGGAGCCTTCCGACGAAACGCATCCCGCGGGAACGGACGGCGAGAGCGGCAACTGATCATCCGATCAATTTCCCATATAAAAAAACGGCGGCGGGCTGCTGAGCAGCCCGCCGCCGTTTTATCCTTGTCATTTGTTTGCTATCTGTTCCGCAGCCCCTTGGGATAGTGGTTTTTGAGGACGCCTCCCGCGATCTTGCCAAGCCCGAGCGGATATTCCCCCCAGCCGACCGCGCACCAGCCGTCCGCATCGGCACAGGGGAGCGTCTCGCCGTGCAGATACTTTTCCGTCTGCGTTCCGTCTAAGGCGGTAAAGCGGGCGATCTCCCTGCGCCGCAGCGCCATGGCGAGAGCATGAGCGGGCGTAAAGCGTTTGCCGTCGAATGCGCCAAGCTCCACGCCGGCGCGGAGCGTGCGCACGGGGAGAGCGGGCATTTCGTCGGGGATCAGGTACAGCCGCCCATCCTCCGTTGCAGTCAGCCTGCCCTGCGGAGGCGCCGCAAAGAACGCCGCGGCAAATTGCGCGTACGCCCGCTCTGCCTGCGTGTTCCGCCGCAGCGGGAAGGGGCGCGCTTCTCCGCGTTCTCCGCCCGCCTTCTCCAGCACCGCCGCATAGTGCCCCTCTCCGCGCACTTCGTGCGGAAGAAGAAGATGCTCCGCTTTGAGCGTAAACTCGGGATGGCGGGCGAGAAAACCGCGCACCTGCCCCTCGTCCTCGCCGTACTCGAACGTACAGGTGGAGTATACCATGCGCCCGCCGCCGCGCAGCATGCGGGCGGCGGCGTCGAGGATGTCCCGCTGGCGCAGAATGCACCGCTCCACATTCTCCGCGCTCCATTCCCGAACGGCGTTTTCGTCTTTGCGGAACATTCCCTCGCCCGAGCAGGGCGCATCGACGAGGATCTTATCGAAATATGCGGGAAAATACTCGGCGAGCACGGCGAGATCGGCGGAGACGACGGCACGGAACCTCACGCCCAGCCGCTCGACGCTCTGCGAGAGGACGCACGCACGGTCGTACACAAACTCGTTCGCAATGAGCACGCCCTCCCCCTGCATGGCGGCGGCGAGCTGCGTCGTCTTGCCGCCGGGCGCGGCGCACGCGTCGAGCACACGCTCCCCCGCTTTTACGTCCAGAAGCGGCGCAGGGAGCATGGCGCTCGGCTCCTGCGCATACAGAAGTCCCGCATGGTGCGCGGGAAGCGCACCCACCTTTTCCGCCGCGGCATAAAAACCGTCCGCCGCCCACGGCACGGGTGAGAGCGCGAACGGAACCGCCCCCGCAAGCGCCTCGGGCGCGATCTTCAGGGGGTTGGCGCGTACACCGCGCACAGGAGTCTCTTCCATGGCACGCAAAAAGGCGGGGAACCCCTCTCCCAGCCTTTTTTGCATACGGTTCAGATATTCATCGGGAAGCCTCATAGCCCCTCCAGCGCATGTTCGATATGATCGAGCGGAACGAACGTCGCCCCCGCCGTGACGGCGTTCTGAAAGCGCACGCCGCCCTGTCCGCGCGCGATATAGACGTTGCACTCCCCGGGGTGCGAGGTGTACTTGCCGCCCGAGGCAAAGATGGCAGCGACAAGATGCACCGACATGGGGACCTCCTCCTCCACCTCTTTGGAAAAACAGAAGACTTTGCCTTCGAGCGAGCCGCCCTTCTTGCGGCGGTGCATATATTTGTTGACGTAACGGTAAAACTCGTCGTGCGCCCTGGCTCTGCGGTCGCGCTCTTCGTCGCGTTCGGCGATATAGTTCTTCAACCCCTGCGAGGCGAGCGGCGTGATCTTTCCGCCCGCAATGCGCCCCGCGCGGATACGATAGCGCTCCACAAGCTCCATGACCGTCTCCGCGCCCTCGCGCGCGACGAGTGCCTGACAGACGCGCATGGTGGCATAGGCGTCGTCGACGGCGCGGTGCGGCGTGAACTCCACACCCAGCTCCTCCGCCATGGCACCCAGCCCGAGCTGACGTGTGAAGCACTTCTGCGTGTTCATATAGAAAAACTGCGTATCGTAAAAATCAAAGCGGAACGAAGGCAATTTGTAGCGGCGCGTCTCCAAGTTGAGATAGTTCACGTCGTTGAGGGTCGCGTGCCCCAGCACGATGTGCTCCTTATCCTCGAGGAGCGCCTTGATGCGCCCATACGCGGCAGGGAAGGCGGGATACTTTTTAAAATCTTCATAGACATAGGGCAGCACAAGCCCCTCTCTGCCTTTACGGTCGGTGAGGTGGAACTTGCCCTTGGGATTGAGCAGAATATCCTCGCGCTCCAATACGTTGAACTTCTCGTCGGTCAGCACATAGCCGAAGGCGCAGATCTTTGCCACGCTTTTGAAGACGCAGGCGCATTCGATGTCGAAAAAGACGTACCTCATTTGCGGGGTATGAGCTTCTCCGTGCCGCCCATGTACGGGCGGAGCACTTCGGGAATGTCCACGCTGCCGTCGGCGTTGAGGTGATTCTCCAGAAAGGCGATGAGCATTCTGGGCGGCGCAACGACGGTGTTATTGAGCGTGTGCGCGTATGCGCTCCCCTTTTCGCCCTTGCAGCGGATCCCGAGGCGGCGCGCCTGCGCGTCGGTGAGGTTGGAACACGAGCCGACCTCGAAGTACTTTTTCTGGCGGGGAGACCATGCCTCCACGTCCACGCTGCGGTATTTGAGATCGGCAAGATCGCCCGAGCAGCACTCGAGCGTGCGCACGGGGATGCCCATGGAGACGAAGAGCTCGACGGTGTAGTTCCACATCCTGTCGTACCACATCTCGCTCTCTTCGGGCTTGCAGATGACGATCATCTCCTGCTTTTCGAACTGGTGGATGCGGTAGATGCCGCGCTCCTCGATGCCGTGCGCGCCCTTCTCCTTGCGGAAGCAGGGCGAATAGCTCGTGAGCGTCAGAGGGAGCTGTTTTTCGTCGAGCGTGGTGTTCATGAAACGGCCGATCATGGAGTGCTCGCTGGTGCCGATGAGGTAGAGATCCTCCCCCTCGATCTTGTACATCATGCCTTCCATCTCTTCAAAACTCATGACGCCCGAGACGACGTCGGAACGGATCATGAAGGGCGGGATACAGTATGTAAATCCCTTTCCGATCATGAAATCACGCGCATAGGCGAGCACGGCGGAGTGCAGCCGCGCGACGTCGCCGATGAGATAGTAAAATCCCTGCCCCGAGGTGCGGCGGGCGCTGTCGAGATCGATGCCCGCGAGCCGCTCTAAAATATCCAGATGATAGGGAACCTCGAAGTCGGGGACTTTTGGCTCCAGAAAGCGCCGGCGTTCGACGTTCTCGGAATCGTCTTTGCCGACTGGCGTCTCGTCGGAGATGATGTTGGGAATGCGCATCATCACGGCTTTAAGGCGCGCGGAAGTCTCCTCCGTCTCCGCCTCGATCTCGGAAAGGCGGGCGGCGTTCGCATTCACCTGTGCCTTGACTGCCTCCGCTTCCTCTGTCTTCTTCTCGCGCATGAGCATGCCGATCTGTTTGGAGAGCGTGTTGCGGGCGGCGCGAAGGGTATCGCCCTCCGTCTGGAGCGCGCGGCGCTTTTCGTCGAGGGCGAGCGCCTCGTCGACGAGCGGGAGCTTCTGGTGCTGGAATTTCTTTTCGATGTTTTTGCGCACGCGGTCCGGATCGCTGCGCAGAAGGGCGATGTCGATCATACTTGACTCCAAAACTTAAAACGATTTGCATCTATTATATACCCATTGCCGGAAAAAAGCAACTTTTCCCGAGAAGATACGGCGCACCGGCGCAAAAAATTCGCAAAGCAGTACGCGGAAATTTTGACTTTTGCACGCGCGCGGTGTATAATAGACATATGGGAGGCGCTTTCCTCGGACATGGTGCGCCTTTTCAGATGAATCTTTTTGGGAGAACACTCCGTTGAAAGAACAAGACGTAAAAATTCAGGCGGAAAACGAGGCACCCATGCCCGCGCCCGATCAGACGGAAACGGAACCTGCGGCGGAAAAGAAGCGCTTTTCCTCGCGCGTGCTCGACGCAAATGCCGTTCAGAAAGGCGGCAAGTCGCGCAAAGCGCTCATGAAAAAATTCCGCCGCGCGAAGAATATCCCCGCCGCGGAAGAGGTGGAGCGCTTCGACCCCGCGCCCGACAGGGGGCTTACCGCCGCACAGGTGGACAGGCGGTTTGATCAGCTCCTCTTCAACGACGTCAACAAGAAATATTCCAAATCGTACCTCAGCATTTTTGTAGGCAATATCTGCACGTTTTTCAACCTTCTCTGCCTCATTGTTGCGGTCGCGCTCATCTATGCGGAAGCCAACCTTTCGCAGTTTCTCTTCGTCGCCATCTTTGCCGCGAACCTGATCATCGGCATCGTGCAGGAGATCCTGGCGAAGAAGCAGATCGACAAGCTCTCTGTCCTCATCTCAGCGACGGCGAAAGTTATGCGGGACGGCGTGCGGACGGAAGTCCCCGTACGGGAGATCGTACTCGACGACATCATTCTCCTTGAAGCGGGACAGCAGATCCCCGCGGACTGCATCCTTCTGGACGGCATTGTGGAGGTCAACGAATCGCTCCTCACGGGCGAAAGCGTGCCCGTAAAGAAGGCGCCCGGCGAAACGATGTACGCCGGATCCTATGTGGCGAGCGGCGCGTGCCGCGTGCGCGCGGATAAAGTCGGCAAAGCAACTTACCTCAACAGCCTTACATCCAAAGCCAAAAAATACAAGAAGCCGAAATCGGAGATCATGAACTCCATACGGCTCTTTATCCGCGTGATCGGCGTGCTCATCCCCTTTATCGCCGCCGCCATGTTCTGGGTCAACTGGCGGGCGACGGGTTCCAACCTCAACGAGACGATCTGGTTTACGGCGGCGGTCGTCATCGGTATGATCCCCTCCGGACTCCTGCTCCTCACTTCGTTTGCCATGGCGATCGGCGTAAGGCGGCTCGCCAAAAAGCAGACGCTCGTACAGGATCTGTATTCCCTCGAAATGCTGGCGCGCGTAAACGTGCTCTGCCTTGATAAGACAGGTACAATCACGGACGGCCGCATGACGGTGAACGACTGCATGATCTTAAACAACTACGTCGAATACACCCTCGACGAGATCATGGGCAGCATGCTCAACGCCCTGGAAGACAACAACCAAACGTCCATCGCCCTCTACAACCGGTTCGGGCACTCCGCCGCTTTGCAGGCAACGGCGACCATTCCCTTCTCGAGCAAACGCAAACTCTCGGCGGTCACCTTCGGCGACGCCGGCACCTTCGCCATGGGCGCGCCC
Organism: uncultured Clostridia bacterium; assembly: GCA_944340685.1. Classification (GTDB taxonomy): domain Bacteria; phylum Bacillota; class Clostridia; order Christensenellales; family Borkfalkiaceae; genus Gallimonas. The sequence goes on from CALVLR010000042.1 coordinate 15,100, forward strand.
GAATTCGTGCTCCGCCCCATGCCCACCAAGATCGACAAGATCGTCAAACAGTATGCGGCGGCGGGGCTGAGAGTGCTCCTTCTCGCCTACTCGCCCAACCCCATCTCGGGCGGACGGCTGCCCTCCCTCTTCCGCCCTGCGGCGATCATTACCTTAGCGGACAACATCCGTTCGGACGCGATCGAAACGATAAAATGGTTCCGTGAAAACGACGTGGACATCAAGATCATCTCGGGCGACAACCCCGTGACCGTCTCGGAAGTGGCGCGCCGCGTGGGCGTAAAGAACGCGGGACAGTACATCTCGCTCGACGGACTGACCGACATCGAGGTGGAGAACGTGGCGGGACAGTATACCGTGTTCGGCCGCGTGACGCCCGAACAGAAGGCGATTTTGGTGCGCACCATCAAAAAACAGGGCAATACGGTGGCGATGACGGGCGACGGCGTGAACGATATCCTCGCCCTGAAAGAGGCGGACTGCGCCATTTCGGTGGCGTCCGGCAGCGAGGCTGCGCGCAACGTCTCGCACCTCGTGCTCATGGACAACAACTTCCTGAACCTTCCCAACGTGGTGTACGAGGGGCGGCGCGTCATCAACAATATCAAGGCAAGCGCCTCGCTCTACATCATGAAGACGCTGTTCACTGTACTCCTCGCCGTGTTCTGCTTTGCGCTCGGCTCGCAGTACTTCTTCACCACGAACAACATGCTGCTCTTTGAGACGCTCGTGACGGCGCTGCCTTCGCTCGTGCTTGCGCTCCAACCCAACGGCGAACGCGTCAAAGGGAAATTTATCCCGTTCGTCCTGTCGCGGTCGATCCCGGGCGCCGTGACCCTGTTCCTGTGCGTGCTCGCCGTCTACGCGGGGATCGGACTGCTGCCCGGAGAATTCGGGAGCCTGCGCATCACTGTCGGCGAAGAAGGTTCGGCGCAGGAGCTTATCAATCCGCTCTTCGTGCTTGCCGTGACGTTCGGCGGACTTGTTATGCTCTACCGCATTTTGCAGCCCTTCAACGGTCTGCGGTTTATCACCTATACGATCTCCGTAGGCATCAGCATTCTCGTGCTTGCCGTGCCGCTTTTGGGCGAGATCGTATACACGGGCTGGACGGACGTCGA
>CALVLR010000043.1 GCA_944340685.1 uncultured Clostridia bacterium
ACTCGCTGAACATCTTCGGCGACCATCAGGACGTTATGGCTTGCCGCCAGACGGGCTTCGCGATGATCGCGGGCTGCTCGGTGCAGGAGGTCATGGACCTTGCGCTCGTCGCGCACCTCTCCACCCTTCGCGCGCGCGTTCCTTTTATTAATTTCTTCGACGGCTTCCGTACTTCGCACGAGGTCTCCAAGATCGATGTGATCGACTACGCGGAGATGAAGGCGATCTTCGACAAGAAGGGGCTCGATAAAGACGTTGCGGCATTCCGCGCACGCGCCCTCAATCCCGAGCATCCCCTTCAGCGCGGCACCGCCCAGAACGGCGACACCTACTTCCAGAACCGCGAGACGGCGAACAGCTACTACAACGCGACGCCCGCCATCGTGCAGGAGATGATGGACGAGGTAAGCGCGCTCACGGGCAGAAGCTACCACCTCTTTGACTATGTGGGCGCTCCCGATGCGAAAGAAGTCATCGTGATCATGGGCTCCGGCGCCGAGACGGTGGAAGAATCCATCAACAAACTCAACGCGCAGGGCAAAAAATACGGCCTCATCAAAGTCCGCCTGTATCGTCCCTTCGTCACCGACGCATTCGTCGCGGCGATCCCCAAGACGTGCAAGCGCATTGCGGTGCTCGACAGAACGAAGGAACCCGGTTCGCTCGGTGAGCCGCTCTACCTCGACGTATGCACCGCGTTGCTGGAAAAAGGCATGAAGAATATCGACGTCGTCGGCGGCAGATACGGCCTCGGTTCCAAGGAGTTCAACCCCTCGATGGTGCTCTCCGTCTACAAGAACCTTGAAGCGAAAGAGCCGAAGAACCACTTCACGGTGGGTATCTATGAAGATGTGACGAACACCTCTCTCGACTTCTCCGAGAAGTTCGACGCGGCGCCCGCAGGCTCCACGAGCTGCAAGTTCTACGGTCTCGGTTCCGACGGTACGGTCGGCGCGAACAAGAACTCCATCAAGATCATCGGCGACCATACCGATATGTACGCGCAGGCATACTTCTTCTACGATTCCAAGAAGTCGGGCGGCATCACCGTCTCGCACCTCCGCTTCGGCAAGACGCCCATTCAGAGCGAGTACCTCATCGACGCGGCGGACTTCATCGCCTGCCATAACCCCTCTTACGTCATCCGCTACGACATGGTGAGCGACCTCAAAGAGGGAGGCTCCTTCCTTCTCAACGCGCCCTGGACGACGGTCGAGGAGCTGGAAGCCAACCTTCCCGCAAAGGTCAAGAACATGCTCGCCAAGAAGAAGGCGAACCTCTACGTCATCGACGCGATCTCCATTGCCGCAAAGCTGGGGCTCCGCGGCAGAACAAACACCATTTTGCAGTCGGCATTCTTCCTCATCAACGAGCAGATCATGCCTTATACCGAGGCAGTCGACCTGATGAAGAAGATGGCGTACAAGTCCTTCGCGAGAAAGGGCGACGCCGTCGTGCAGATGAACTACAACGCGATCGACTCCGCAAAAGAGCACCTCGTGAAGATCGACATCCCCGCATCGTGGGCAACGACTACCGAGGGCGCAGAGATGATCAAACTTGCGGACAACGATTACTTCAAGAACGTTGTTGCGCCCATCCTCGCGCTCGAAGGCGACAAGCTGCCTTCCTCCGCGTTCAACGCAGACGGTTCCGTTCCCACGGGTACGACCAAGTTTGAAAAGCGCGGCGTTGCCGTCAATGTTCCCAAGTGGGTGAAAGAGAACTGCGTGCAGTGCAACCAGTGCTCCTTCGTCTGCCCGCACGCTTGTATCCGTCCCGCCCTCGTTGCAGACGGCGCGGACAAACCCGAAAGCTTCGATACCAAGCCCGCAACGGGGATCAAGGGCTACAGCTTCCGTATGCAGGTCAGCCCGCTCGACTGTATGGGCTGCGGCGTATGTGCGGACGTCTGCCCCGGCATGAAGGGCAACAAGGCGCTCGTGATGACGCCATTTGCAGACCTTGAGGTCGTGGAAGCAAAGAACTGGGATTACGCGGTCGAGCTTCCCGAAGTCGATCTTTCCGAAGTCAAGATGGCGGATGTGAAGAAATCGCAGTTCACGCCTTCCCTCTTCGAGTTCTCCGGCGCATGCGCAGGCTGCGGCGAGACCCCCTATGTGAAGGTCGTCACCCAGCTCTTCGGCGACAGAATGATCATCGCCAATGCAACGGGCTGCTCCTCCATTTACGGCGGTTCCTCCCCGACATGCCCCTACACCGTGAACAAGCAGGGTCACGGTCCCGCCTGGGCGAACTCGCTCTTCGAAGACAACGCTGAGTTCGGTTACGGCATGAATCTTGCATACAAGGCAAGAAGATCGACGCTCAAAGAGAAAGTTGCAAAACTTGCAGAAATCTGGAAGGACTATGCGGAAGGCAAGGCTGCATGCGAGGCATGGATCGCGGATATGGACGACGCCGAAGGCAGCAAGAAGGCGGCTGCGGCGCTCGTGAAGTGCTGCGAAGAATGCAAAGACTGCGGCTGTGAGGCAGACGCGCTCGCAAAAGAGATCCTTGCAGATAAGGACTGCCTCGTGAAGAAGTCCTTCTGGATCATCGGCGGCGACGGCTGGGCGTACGACATCGGTTACGGCGGACTCGATCATGTGCTCGCTTCGGGCGAAGACGTGAATGTGCTCGTGCTCGATACCGAGGTCTACTCCAACACGGGCGGTCAGGCAAGTAAGTCCACCCCGATCGGCGCGGTCGCGAAGTTCGCCTCCTCCGGCAAGCGCGTCAAGAAGAAGGATCTCGGCATGATCGCCGCAAGCTACGGCTATGTGTATGTGGCGCAGTGCGCGATGGGTTCGGACAAGAACCAGCTCGTCAAGGCATTGAAGGAAGCGGAAGCTTACCACGGACCTTCCCTCATCATCTGCTATGCGCCCTGCATCAACCACGGCATCAATATGAGCAAGTCTCAGTCCGAGGAAAAGGCGGCGGTCGACTGCGGCTACTGGCAGCTCTACCGTTACAACCCCGAGCTGAAAGAGAAGGGCGAGAACCCCTTCACGCTCGACTCCAAGGATCCCACCGGCGACTATCAGGCATTCATCCTCGGCGAAACGCGCTACGCTTCCCTCAAGAAGACGCAGCCCGCCGTCGCGGAAGAACTGTTCAAGAAGACGGAGGAATCTTCGAAGGAGCGTCTTGCAGGTTACAAGCACATGGCTGGCAGAGAGTAATCCCGCATAGCCAACTAATAAGCAAATATCCCCTCGGAAATCCGAGGGGATATTTTTTGTGGAAACGAAGAGACGGCCCTATGTGAGCCGTCTCTTTGATATTTTCTCATATCCCTCAGCGGGTCTTTTTACGCGCTTCTTCCGCCTCTGCACGGGTGGGAATAGAGACCTGCGCGCCCCGCCGCGTAACGGTGATCCCCGAACAGAGCGAGGCAAACTTTGCCGCTTCCGAAATGGATACGCCCTCCGCGAGCCTTACGGCAAGTGCGCCGCAATAGGTGTCGCCGGCGGCGGTCGTGTCCACCGCCTTGCCGACGTCGACGGCGCCGATCTTCTCCGCCCCTTCGTCGGTATACAGAAGCGAACCATCTTTTCCGAGTGTGGCGAGTACTGCGCCCGCGCCCATTCTGATCAGCTCCGCGCAGCCCTCTTCGATTCCCTCTTTGCCGCTCAAAATCTTCAGCTCCGTCTCATTCGGCGTGATGAGATCGGCGTACTTCACGAGTTCCCGCGCCTCCTCTTTGGCGGGCGCGGGGTTGAACAGGGTAAACAGCCCCTTCCCTTTGGCGAGCGCAAGCGCATCGCGGACAACGGGCAGCGGGTTTTCGAGCTGCGTCAGAAAAATATCGCCCGACGCGGCGTCTTTGAGAAGCGCCTGCACGTCAGCCGGCGTAACTTCTCCGTTGGCGCCCTCGTCCAGAATGATGCGGTTATCGCCGTCCACGACTGTAATGACCGCAACGCCCGTGTTCCGCGCCGTGCGGCGCACGCGGGAGACGTCCGCCCCCGCGCCCTGCAAACTCGCAAGCAGCATATCGCCGAAGGGATCTGCACCCGCGCATCCCGCCATGCGGACGTCTCCGCCGAGATTGGCGCAGGCATATGCCTGATTGGCGCCCTTCCCGCCCGCCGTGAGCATGAAGTCGCTCCCTTTCAGCGTTTCGCCCGCCTGCGGGATATAGGGTGCGCGGATCGTGAGATCGGCATTCAGACTGCCGAGAAGAAATATCTTTTTCATACCACCATTATACCATATTTTTTGCGTCCGTCAAGGGGTTAAAAAACGGCGCGCCCGCTTTTTGAAAAAGCGGGCGCGCCATGCGCTTTCTGCTTATTCGAGACCTTCGTTGAGCTTTTCGAGGAGCTTATCGAGATCCTCGCCGTGGACCGCGACCGCCTCTGCGATCGTTTCGCCGTGCGCCATAGCGCAGCCGAAGCAGTGCATTCCCGCGCTTTGCAGGATCTCCACCGCGTTGGGGTTAAGCTGAAGGCAATCGACAATGAGCGTATCCGCTGTGATCTTTGCCATATTTGTTTCCTCCGTTATAACTTTGTTTTGCCTGTATTATACCACGCTTTTTCCGTCTTGGCAAGGATTTTGCGCCCTCTCTCACAGGGCGATCAGCCAATAGATGAGCCCGACCGCTGCGCCGGCGCTTACCCCGAATACAATGATGGGGCCGGCTACGTTAAACATCTTTGCCGCCATGCCATAGACAAACCCTTCCGTTTTGAACTCTACGGCGGGAGAAGCGACGGAATTGGCAAAGCCCGTAATGGGAACGATGCTTCCCGCGCCCGCATTCTTGCCGATCCTGTCGTATACGCCCAGCCCCGTTAAAAGCACGCCGATAAAAATGAGGATCACGGAGACCGTTCCGGCAAGCTCGTCGCCCGTCAGTCCTGCAAACTCCAGCATGAGCCGCAGGAATTGTCCGATACAGCAGATGAGTCCGCCCACAAGGAACGCCCTGACGCACGTCTTGAAATGCTGCGTCGGCGGATCGAAGGAATTAACATATTTCAGATAGTTCTTGTTGAGATTTTCCCGCGAACGCCCTGTCATGAACGGATCTCCTCCCTGCCCGCTTCAGGAAAACAGGTTTCACGCTCGTCGCGCGTCTTGCCCAAGGGATTCTGCTTGATCTTTTTCATACCACTATTTTGGCAGATGCGGCACGGAAATATACGCTCGGCCGGCATGGAAACTCCGCCGCAGCACATATTGACTGCGGAGGAAACATGAAAAAAACGCTTCTTTTTTCAGTCTGCACACTGCTTGCATGGAGCATTGTGCTCGGCGGCGCCTCGCCCTGCGCAGCCACCGCTCAAAAAAACTGCCCCACGCTCATCTCGGAGCAACGCGGCTGCGTGACGGGGGAAGGCGAACAGATCGTAACGCTGTACGGCACATATCCCGATAAGGGTCTGTTTGCGCAGGATATCCGCGTCGTCGTCACGCAGGCGGAGAGCGGCGAAACGGTTGCCGAGATCTCTCCCGCAGAGAATGCAGGCTATTTGCCCGCCGTCCTTCTCGCCGATTTTACAGGCGACGGGACGAAAGAAATTTTTCTCGGGATCGACAGCGGCGGCAGCGGCGGGTTCGGATTCGCCTATATCTATGAACTTTCGGGCGGGACCGCAAAAGAGATCTTTGATTTCGCCAAAGTCCCGATGCCGTATACGGCGCAATATGCGGACGGATACCGTCTGACCGTTTCAGACAACTCCGCGTCGCTCATGTATTCCATCGATATCCGCGGCCGCGGCGAAGCATATCTCGGGGCGCTCTATGCGGAAGACGGAACGCTGAAAGCGCCCGTGCAGGCGGACGTCTCGGCGGTGAATACCGTTCTCCCCTTCTTTATGAATACAGCCAACCGTTTTCACCTGTTGGTGATGCGCCGCGTCACCGGACTGTACAATGCCGACTCCTTCGGATATACGCAGGACTTCATGCGTTGGGACGGAACGCAGTTTATCACATATTTCCGCCTGTTCGGGATATACTGTAAGGGAAAAATACAAACCACGCCTTTGGCGGCATCTTTTTGGCATCTTTTTGCTCATCTTCCTTGCAATACCTCGGTATAGCTGCGTCATCTTCACAAAAATCTGGCACAAAAATCTTCTCGCCAAAGGTGCAATGCAATCAAAAGCGGCAAGATGGGCGTCTCAGACAAGGCGAAGCCCGCAGCGCGTGCTCGGCGGCACGGGCAAGGGATTCAACAAAGTATGAGCGCCTCAGTTTCCGCTTTTGATCGGGTTCGTATTACTCCCTTACAGTATGGAACCTGCGGGAGCATTTTCCGAATGGTTCGTGCGGAAACCGCTGCAATACCTATGCCGTAGCCGCACAGGCTGCGGCTTTTTGTACAAACGCTCCCGCGCCCGCGGCGCTGCGGCGGGCGTTTCAGAGCCGAAGCGTTCCGCGCCGCGCAAAAATGCTCCGGCGCGGCGAAGCCGGAAAGAGGCAGAGCGTTTTGGCGGCGTCTTTCGGGGACGCAGCTATTTTTTTCCGGCGCGGCGGCTCATCGCGTCGTGCCGCGCGAGAAAGGCGGCGAGCGCGTCGCCCGACGGCGTCGGCGCGGCGGGCATGGCGTCCGGCGGCTGCTTTTGCGGCGGGATTTCGGCGGGCGTCTCTTCCGTCTCGGGCGGACGGCTTTGCGCCGTTGCCGCGCTTTGCTCCGCTGTGAGCGCGGAGAGGGTATCGAGCAGCTCAAAAATGCCGAATTTTTCCATAAAAATCACCCCGTTTTCTCAAAAAATTCAAAGAAAAGTACAAGTTTCACGGGTTTTTGATTGCCAAAAACCTTGCTTTAGTATATAATGAAAGTCGTATCGTTAGAACGGGAAAATCTCCGCGGGAGATATTTTCTGCGGATGAAGGGTCATTCTCATGCGTAAAATTTTTAAATGCATTACTGTTGCGGCGGCAGCGGCCGTCATTACCCTTTCGTCGGTATTTTTCGGGGGATGCGCGTATCAGTTCACGCCGCTCGAAGGAGACGTCTCGGGAGAGGTAAGTTCGCAGGGCGGTTTCGTCGTGGAAAAAGGGGAGTACGTCTATTTCATCAACGGCGTCGAAACGTATACGTCGGATAATACCTACGGTACCCCCGGCAAGGGCGCGCTCATGCGCATCAAAACCGCAGACATCAAGGCGGGCAACAACACCGCCGAAACGGTCATTCCTTCGCTGATGGTCGCGGCGGACTATACCTCGGGGATCTACATCTACGGCGACCGCGTCTATTACGCGACGCCGAACAACGTCGGCAATACGGGCGGCGACGTCGACAACACGCTGCTCTCCTTCCGCAGCGCCCGCCTCGACGGTTCCGACGTGCAGGAGCATTTCCGCGTGGCGGATAACGCCACCGTATACCGCTATGTCGAAGCAGACGGTGTTGTCTACATTCTCTACGAAGAGGACGGCACGCTTTCGTCCTACAACACGGCAGAGGACGTGAATACGACGCTTGCCGAAGGCGTTACGGAGTATGTTCTCAACAGCACGGAGAAGGGAGATCCTTACGTCTATTACACGATGACGGTAACGGACGGAGAGGATACCGAAGCGCCCTACGAATATACGAATTACAATCAGATCTACCGCGTGCGTGCGGACGCGACCGAAGCGCCCTACGAGTACACCTGGGATCAGGAATATCTCGACGAAAACAACGACGGCGAAGTTCCCTACGTCAACCTCGGCGAACTTGTGCTCGACGGGATCGGCAGGAGCGACGGAATCACGCAGTTCAACCACGACGTCGACGAAGAGAACAACAACCGCCTCTCCTACGGGTTCACCTATACGCTGCAAGCGTACACGAACGGCGGCATTTACTTTGTGCGCGCCTCCCAGCCCACATCGGGCAGTTCGGTCGGAAGCTCCGGCGAGCTGTATTACCTCGCCGTTGACGACGTTGCGGCGGAAGGCTGGAACTCCGTCTCCGGAAACAGCGTCTATACCTCTGCCGATACGACGGGCGTCCTCGAAGTCGTGGCAAGCGCCTCGGATACGACGAACGCGTCTTCGGCGGCATACTTCTATATCGATGAAGACAGCGAGACGGGCGTCAAGCATCACTATCTGTATGTGAACGACGCGTATATTTACCGTGTGGACGTCGTAAACGACGGCAACGGCACCAAGGCACAGATCGGCGAGGGCGGCGCAAGCAGTCTCCGCATCGCATCGGACGCGAGCAACGCGACGCTCATCGCCATGGATTCCGTTTCGGACAGCACCTATTCTTATATCTACTATACCAAATCCGGCTCCAGCGGCCTTACCGTGGAGCGCGCCGTGTACAACGGCGAGGCGGAGGACTACCGTACGCTCTCTGCGATCGGCGAAAACAACGCGCCCTACAAAGCGGTACAGCTGTTTGAGCTGGAACACGCTTCAAGCTGGTATAACTACGAGATCGTTGACGGCATTCTGTTCTATGCGAATGCGCAGGCGTTCGGGGATACTTCTTACAACTACGTCTGGACGGTCGATCTGACGAACGCAGACGGCTCCCTCATGAACAACGAAGCGCTGGAAGCGCTCAACGAGAAATACGACGCGATCATGGGCGAGACCGACGGCTACATTGCCGCGCTCTCGGAGGAGGGGAACGGAAAACTCTCCGATATGATCGAATATTTCTTCTACACGGGCGAACGCACGGCGGTAGATGAAAATATCGAAGAATCCATCGAAAACGGAAAGAGCGAGACCTATCTTTACAGCGAAGAGGAAAAAGACGCGTTCACCGCATTCGTCAACGGCGAGGGCGACGCGGCGGACTTCAAAGATGAAAACGGCACGCTCTACACGACGCTCTCCTATTTCACGATGCGCATCGGCGCAGTGAGCGAGGACGACGAAGAGACGTACCACGAGTATTGGCGCGACGTTCTCCAGCGCTATACCGTCGACGAAGAAGAGACGGGGCTTCCCGCATGGGCATGGGCGCTCATCGGCGTAGGCATCGGCGTTGTCGTCGTCGGCGCAGGCCTTGCGGTATTCTTCCTCGTCCGCAAGCGCAAAAAACAGGCGCAGCAGCCCCGCGAAG
>CALVLR010000044.1 GCA_944340685.1 uncultured Clostridia bacterium
ATACCCACACCATCGAGACGTTTGAAAAGAAGCTCCGCGAAGATCTCAAATTCATGGACTATTTCAAATCGGTGTACATCTCCGCAAAGACGGGTCAGCGCGTCGAAAAGGTGCTTGCCCTCGCCGAAGAGGCGTATGCGCACGCCAATTTCCGCGTGCCGACGGGTGCGCTCAACGACCTTCTCATGGACGCGATGCGCGTTTCCGAGCCGCCCTCCTATCAGGGGCGGCGGCTCAAACTCTACTATGCCTCGCAGGTCGCCGTCTGTCCGCCGCTGTTTGCGCTCATGGTCAACGACGAGGGGCTCATGCACTTTTCTTATGAGCGCTATCTGGAGAATACCATCCGCGCCGCATACGATTTTTCGGGCACGCCCATCCGCATTCAGGCGCGCAACAACAAGGAGCAGGCATGAAAGAGATCGCGTTTTCTCAGCTGTGGTATTGGCTGCTTCTGATGGCGGTCGTGTGCTATTTCATCGGGTGTTTCAACTTCGCCGTCCTCATTGCCAGGACAAAACACAAAGATGTGCACAAGATCGGCAGCGGGAACCCGGGCACAATGAACATGACGCGCGAATTCGGGCTGAAAGTCGGGCTTGTCAACTTCCTGTGCGACGCCTGCAAGGGCGGGATCCCCGCCGTCATCAGCTATTTCATCTTCCGCGGCTATGTGTTTGCGGGCACCGAGGTCGTCGTTTCCGACTTCACGCGGTATTTCTGCGGCGTGTTCGTTATCATCGGGCATATCTGGCCCGTGACGATGAAGTTTCAGGGCGGAAAGGGCATCGCCTCCTCGCTGGGGCTTCTGTGGTTCTGCCTTTCCTGCGACGATGTATGGAACATCCTCTTTGCGCTTCTGGCGCTTATCGGCGTGGTGCTCTATATCGCCTTCACCGAGTGGGGCTCGATGGGGTCTCTGCTCGGCGTAAGCGGGCTTTCCGTGTGGCAGGGGCTGATCTTCTTTTTCCGCTACGAGGCGGCGCTCACGAACGGCTGGGTGATCTCGATTTTTGTCTTGCTCCTCATTCTCAATTTCCTCACCTGGTTTGCGCACCGTAAAAATCTCGTGCGCCTGTTTGCTGGCGAGGAACACCGCACCTCCGTGAAAAAGCTCTCCAAGGGCAAACGCGGCACGGAAAACATGTAACTTGTTTGAAAAACGATACAGCGCAAGGCGCCGCCCCTTTCGGGGCGGCGCCTTGCGTATGCGCGTATTTTGCAGATGCTTATTTCGTCTCGTCTGCCCCTGCGTCGCCTTTTTTGCGGAAAGGGGGAAGGGGGCGGAAATCGAAGGCCTCCATTGCAGCGGGCTTTTTGAAGAAGAGCACCGCCATGGGAATGAGCAGGACGAGCGCGCCGCAGAAGGCGAGGATCATGTCCATCATCGTGTCGATGAGCGCGGTGCCGCGCTTGTCCGTCACGAGATAGGTGCCGTCGGGCAGGGCTTCGATAAGCCCCTTATCCCACTCCTGCGCGCTGGACGCAGGGGAGATCGTATCTACCGTGAACTCAAACAATTCCCACAAATATCCGATCGCCAGTGTGATGAGCAGGGCAAAGAGCAGAATGCAGATGGTCTTGCGGGTGCCTGCGGGCTGATTTCTGAGGAGCACCATGGCAAGCCCGATCCCCGCGCCCGCAAAGAGCACGCCCGAGGCGCCGTGCAGGATCCAATCCCATGCGTCCAGAAGATCGTACAGCCCGTACACGTTGCCGAGCACGTTTGCGCCGCAGGCAAACACCGAGATGCCGATCTCCACGGGCAGCGGCGCGCGGAAGCGGAACACGAACTCCGCTGCAAACACGGCGGAAACGCCCAGAAGCCCGAAGATCGTGTGCTGCACTTTGTGGGAATACCAGGCGGAATCGAAGCCGCCCCCCGAGAACTGTACCGTGCGCCAGATAAATCCCGCCACCGTTACAACGATGAGCGCCGCCCAGACGAGAAATGCCGTAAGATTGCGCGGCACGGAGAGAAATTTTTTTACTTTCATAGCCGTCTCCAAATGGTAAAAACGTTACAATCTATCATAGCCGATTTTCGCGCATTTGTCAACGAATGGGCAGGATAAAAAAATTTCCCTTTTTGCAGGGAAATTTTTTTGTGCGATTCTATTCGGCGTCAATTACAAAGACGCTGAGAAACATACCCTTTTTCGGCATAACATCGCTCTCGAGCGTGTAGGGCTGTGTGCAGGCTTCGTCGGAAAAGTAGAGGTAATCTTCCGGCGCGCCGATCCCGTATGCCGAGCGGGAAAAGGCGTCGGCGGAGAGCTCCGATTTGGGAGGGGCATAATACATGTATTTCTCGCCGCGATAGACAAAGCAAATATAGGGATAGGGCATTTCAGGTCCCTGATATTCCCACATATACAATGTTGTATCGCCGATGATCGGCGTCCCGGGATATTTGGTCCGGTAGTTTTCGTCCAAATAAAAACCGTATCCGAATACACTGTCATAAATAACGTCCTCCGGATCAGTGGTCTCTGCGATGTATTCTCCGAGGGTTCGCATGGTGAACACGGCGCCGTCTTCCACGGGAATATCTCGTTTGCTTTCTCTCTCATATTCCCCTGCCCGGTTCAAATAACGCGCTACGATGGTCACGGTATGCGTTCCGTCGTCTCCGCAGGCGGAGAATCCGATCATGCACGTTGTAAGCATGGCGGCGGCAAACAAAAAGGATAAGATTTTTTTCATATGATTTCCTTTTTTTATGTTTTTTAAATAAGCGCTGACGATTTTATTCGGCGTCGGTCACATAGATGATAATCCCCCTGCCGTCCTGCGGCATGGAAGCGTCCTCGAGCGTGTACGGCTGTGTGCAGGCTTCGTCAGAAAAGTAGAGGTAATCTTCCGGCGCGCCGATCCCGTATGCCGAGCGGGAAAAGGCGTCGGCGGAGAGCTCCGATTTGGGAGGGGCATAATACATGTATTTCTCGCC
>CALVLR010000045.1 GCA_944340685.1 uncultured Clostridia bacterium
AACTTAACCACCGCTTCGAGAATATCGCGGATATTCGTCCCCTCTTTGGCGGAGACGCAGGGCGCCTCGGAGGCGTCGAGACCGATGCCCTCCTCGATCTCCTGCTTGGTCTCCTCGATGCGGGCGGACTGCAGGTCGATCTTGTTGATGACGGGCACAAGCTCCAAATTGTTTTCCAGCGCGAGATAGACGTTTGCGAGCGTCTGCGCCTCCACGCCCTGCGTGGCGTCCACCACGACGAGCGCCCCCTCGCACGCGGCGAGCGAACGACTAACTTCGTAGGTGAAGTCGACGTGCCCGGGCGTATCGATCAGGTTGAATTCGTACTCGTTGCCGTCGAGCGCGCTGTAGAACATTCTCACGGGCGTGAGCTTGATGGTGATGCCCCGCTCGCGCTCGATGTCCATCGAGTCGAGGAGCTGTTCCTCCATATCCCGCTGGCTCACCTGTCCGGTGAGCTCCATGATGCGGTCGGCGATCGTGCTCTTGCCGTGGTCGATGTGCGCAATGATGCAGAAATTGCGTAAAAATTTGCTTGCCTTTGCCATATTCTTTGCGATTCCTTCGTTGATTATTATACCTGAAATGCGGAAAATTTGCAACCGCTATTGCAATCCTGCCGCGAACTTGCTATAATAATTGTATGGACATTCCCGCTTTCTTAACAAGTATTCCCATCGCGCACCGCGGCCTGCACGGCGACGGGCGCCCCGAAAACAGCCTTGCCGCCTTCCGCGCGGCGATTCGCGCGGGCTACGCCATCGAGACCGACGTGCGCTTTACCAAGGATAAGCAGCTCGCCGTCTTTCACGACGACACCGTCGACCGCATGACAGACGCTTCGGGCAAAGTCTCCGCCTTCACCGCCGCCGATCTTACGTCGCTTACGCTCGGACGCTCCTCCGAGCGCATCCCGCTCTTCGCCGAATTTCTGGAAGAAGTCGCTGGCAAAGCGCCCGTGCTCCTTGAGATCAAAGATATGCCCGGCGTAAAGGGCGAGGAGATCGCGGAGGCGATCGCGCGCGAGGCGGAACGGACGCCGCTCGCCTATGCGGTGCAGTCCTTTCAGCCCGCCTATGTGAAAGCGTATAAAAAACGCTGCCCCGCGGTGGCGTGCGGCATTCTCGCCTCGGGGCAGAAATTTACGAAAGCAGACTTCGGCGGCTCGCCCATCTGGCGCATCAAGGCGCATGTGCTCAAATATATGAGCATGAACGGCTCCGTGAAGCCCGATTTCGTAAGTTACCGCGCCGCAGATCTCCCCTTCAAAAAAGTGAACGCGTTCAAGGGCGCCAAACTGTGCTGGACGGTGCACTCCGAAGAGGAGGCTGCCCGCGTGAAGCCCTATACGGACAATATCATCTTTGAAGGCTTTCTTCCCGCAATCGATTGACATTTGCAAAAAATCGGCATATACTTGAAGAGAAACAACACAAGAAGGCATTTTTTATGTTGACCATCGAAAAAATCATCCACGCGCAGCGCGTCCTCGAAGAGGCGATCTACAAGACGGACGTCGTCCGCACAAGTAAGATCACCGACGAATGCGAGCTGTTTTTAAAGGCTGAAAACCTGCAAAAGACAGGTTCGTTCAAGCTCCGCGGCGCTTACTACAAGATCAGCCAGCTCTCCCCCGAGGAGAAAAAGCGTGGCGTGATCGCCTGCTCGGCGGGCAATCATGCACAGGGCGTGGCGCTTGCCGCAAAGAAGAACGGCATTCCCGCCCTCATCTGTCTGCCCGAGGGCGCGCCCATCTCCAAAGTAGAGGCAACACGCAGCTACGGCGCGGAGATCTGCCTCGTTCCCGGCGTGTATGACGACGCCTATAACCGCGCGCTTCAGCTCCAGAAAGAGCGCTCCCTTACCTTTATCCACCCTTTCGACGACGAGGACGTGATCGCGGGACAGGGCACCATCGGGCTTGAAATCCTCGCGCAGGTCAAGGATATCGACGCGATCGTCGTCCCCGTGGGCGGCGGCGGGCTGATTTCGGGCGTGGCGTTCGCCGTCAAACAGATGAACCCCAAAGTACAGGTGTACGGCGTGCAGGCGTCGGGCGCGGCGAGCATGGTGACCTCGCTGCACGACCACAAGATCGAGTGTCTCCCCTCCGTCTCCACGATCGCGGACGGCATTGCGGTCAAGCAGCCCGGAACGCACACCTTCGAGTATTGCAGCAAGTATGTGGACGACATTGTAACCGTTACGGACGAGGAGATCTGCGCCGCCATTCTCGCGCTCATTGAAAAGCGCAAGATGATCGCCGAGGGCGCGGGCGCAACGCCCGTCGCCGCCGTCATGGCGGGAAAACTTCCGCAGCTCAGGGGCAAAAAAGTTTGCTGCGTCGTCTCGGGCGGCAACATCGACGTGACTATTTTAAGCCGCGTGATCACCCGCGGGCTCGTGATGAGCGGACGGCAGTGCACGCTGAACATCGAACTTCTGGACAAGCCCGGGCAGCTCGTTGCGGTCTCGCAGATCATTGCAAAGTGCGGCGCGAACGTCGTGGGCGTACACCACGAACATGCCAACGCGGGCAGCGAAGTCATCGGATGCTATCTGCGCATCGATATGGAGACGCGCAACTTCGCGCACATTGCCGAAATAAAACAGGCACTTTACGAGGCGGGCTTCAAGCTCTGCGACTGAAATATGGCGACAGGAGGCACTTTTATGCAAAAAATTCATACGGAACACGCACCTGCGGCAATCGGACCCTATTCGCAGGCAGTCAAAGCAAACGGGTTTGTATTCACTTCCGGACAGATCGCCCTCGATCCCGCAACGGGCGCCGTCGTCGAAGGCGGCATCGCCGAACAGACCAGGCGCATCTGCGAAAACCTGAAAGCCGTGCTCGCGGCGGCGGGCACCTCGCTCGATAAAGCCGTAAAAACGACGTGTTTCCTTGCGGACATGAACGATTTTGCCAGCTTCAACGAGGTGTACGGGCAGTATTTTACCGAAAAACCGGCAAGAAGCTGCGTGGCGGTCAGGACGCTCCCCAAAAACGTCCTCGCAGAGGTGGAAGTAATCGCAATGGCGTAACTCACAGAGTTTTCTCAGAATGATGAGAAAATTCTTCGTGATTTTGAAAGAAAACCCGCGGGTACGGCATATGCCTATCCGCGGGTTTTCTCTTTCCCTTTTACGAAGATATTCCACGTCAATTCGCAGAAAATCTGTGAGAGTTATAATTTCAGATACAAGGAAGGTTTCCTTCCGCAGTATGCCCCTAATTGTTGCGCAAGCAACTTTCAGGTAGGTGTGAATTTGCGCGAACTATTATTGTAAGCCCCTAAGGGTTCGCGCAAAGAGAGGGAGGCGCGGTCAGGCGCAAAGTGCCGTGTCCGCAGCTTCCCTCTCAAATCACGGAATTTTGTCGCGCCTTTGCGCGAGAAAATTCGTGAATCTTTTTAGATCTTCCAGATGAGATTCCTATAGTCCGTCACGGAGCGATCGGCGGAGAACTTGCCCACCGAGCAGAGGTTGACAAGGCACTTGGTATCGAACTCCTTGGTGCCGTAGTCGCGGAGAAGCTGCTCCTTGACGCGGACATAGTCGGCAAAATCGTACAATACGAGGTATCTGTCGGGCTGGTACCCCGTCATGAGGCTCTCGTACAGCTTTTTAAGCATCCCCGAACCGTCCTCAAAGGTACCGTTGATAAGCGTCTCCATGGCGCGCTTTAAGCGGGGATTGCCCTCTACCTGCTCGCGCGGACAGTAGTACTGCTTGATCGCGGCGACTTCTTCCACAGTCGCGCCGAAGATGTAGTTATTCTCGCGCCCCGCCTCTTCGCAGATCTCGACGTTCGCGCCGTCCAGCGTGCCGAGCGTGACCGTACCGTTGAGCATGAACTTCATGTTGCTCGTGCCCGAAGCCTCCATACCCGCCATGGAGATCTGTTCGGAAATATCCGCCGCGCAGACGATCTTCTCCGCATAGGAGACGTTGTAATTCTGCACGAAGATGACCTTCATCTTGTCGTTGACAGCGGGGTCGTTGTTGACGAGTTTTGCGACCTCGTTAATGAACTTGATGATCGCCTTCGCCATGTAATACCCGGGCGCAGCCTTGGCGCCGAAGATGAACGCCGTGGGCGGGAAATCGGTGATCTCGCCGTCCTTGATGCCGAAATAGAAATACAGCACGCTGAGCGCATCGAGCATCTGGCGCTTGTACTCGTGCAGACGCTTGACCTGCACATCGAAGATAAAATCGGGCGAAACCGTGATCCCCTCGTGTTTTGCCATATAGTCGGCGAGGTTTTTCTTGTTCTGTTGTTTGATGCGCTTGAAATCGCCAACGATCTCAGGGATAAAGGGCCTGAGCTTTTCGAGCTGCGGCAGATCGGTGTGCCATGCGGTACCGATCCTGGAGTCGATGAGGCGTGCCATTTCAGGATTGTTGAGGAGCATCCAGCGGCGGGGCGTGATGCCGTTGGTGATGTTGACGAACTTCTCGGGGAAGCGCTCGTACCAGTTTTTAAACGTCTCCGTTTTGAGAATGTTCGTATGGATCTCCGCGACGCCGTTGACATGCGCCGAGACAAAGATGGCAAGATTCGCCATGTGCACGACGTTATCGCGCACGATATAGAAGAGATTGGTATCCAGCCCGTCGCGCTCCAGCTTTTGCTGGCAGGCGAGGATCTGCTCGTACACGTCGGGCAGAAGATCGCTGAGCGCAAGCGCGTCCCACTTTTCAAGCGCCTCCGCCATGATCGTGTGATTGGTGAAGTTGAAGCACTTGGAGCAGACATCAAACGCCTCGTCGAAGGTAAGCCCCTCCGTCTGCAGAATGCGCAGAAGTTCGGGGATCGCGATAACGGGGTGCGTGTCGTTGAGCTGGAAGCACCACTTCTCGGGGAGCGAACGCAGATTTTTTCCGCTCTTTTTGAATTTTCTGACGATATCCTGTAAGCTCGCGCTCACCATGAAGTACTGCTGGCGCAGGCGCAGGATCTTGCCGACCATCGTGTTGTCGTTGGGGTACAGGACGTCCGTGATCTTGGTCGCGTTGAAATTCTCCGTCGCCTTGACCTCGCCGTGCATTTCGTTGAAACTCGCAAAATCGAACTCCTGCACAGGCTCGCTCTGCCAAAGGCGGAGCGTATTGACGACGCCGTTTTTGTAGCCGAAAATGGGCATATCGTAGGGAACGGCGCGCACCGTCTGATCGGCGAACTTCACGAGCACCGCGTCGCGCTCGACGCGCACGCTCCACGGATCCCCCCATTTGAGCCAGTCGTCCCCTTCTTCGTGCTGGAACCCGTCGACAAACGTCTGACGGAACAGCCCGTAGCGGTAGCGGATGCCGAAGCCGTCGAGCGGGATGTCCTTGCTCGCCGCGCTCTCCAGATAGCACGCCGCAAGGCGACCCAAGCCCCCGTTGCCGAGCGCCGCGTCTTCGACCTCCTCAAACTGTTTGAGGTCTTCTCCGACCGAGGCGAGCGCCTTCTCCGCGTCGTCTAAGATCCCCAGATTCAGAAGATTGGAGAAAATGGCACGGCCCATGAGAAACTCTGCCGAAAAATAACCGCAGCGGCGGCGGTCAGACGTCTTCTCCTGATTCCAATCCCCGTAAATATTTTCCATCACGGCTTTGGAGACCGCGTTATAGAGTTCCTTTCTGCCCGCCGTTTTCATATCGCAGGCGTAATCCGCATGGAGCACGCGCTCCGTTTCCGCAAGAAATTTCTTTTTATCGAATTGCATAATACTCTCCGTTCTGCCGGACGGTCTTCCCGCCATCCGACAATCATCCTATAGTTTCGACATCTCCATATTTTACCATACGTACTCCGCGATGTCAAACTGTTTTTTTATGCAAATACGCACGCAGAACGCGTGTGAAATTTTACAGGAAATTCAGACAAATTTTTACATTTTTCGAAATATGGTTGAAAAAATTGCGCGCGTATGTTATAATGAGGTAATGTCATAATTTTTTCCGCTTTCCGGAAGATGAGGGCGGACATTTTATATGATAAGGAGGTTGTTATGAAAGAATGTGAAGCCGCATGCGGCACGGCGGAGCAGGCTGAAAAGCTGAAAGCGGTCATCGAAGAATCGCGCTCCACCCCCGGTTGCCTCATGCACATTCTGCAGGAAGCGCAGGGCATTTACGGCTATCTGCCCCTTCCCGTGCAGAAGACGATCGCCGAAGGCCTCGGGATCTCGCTGGCGGAGGTTTACGGCGTCGTAACTTTTTACTCGCAGTTCTCGCTCAAACCCAAAGGCAAATACCGCGTGAGCGTCTGCCTCGGTACGGCGTGCTATGTAAAAGGTTCCGACAAGATCCTTGCCGAAGTGGAAAAGGAACTTGGCATCAAATGCGGCGAATGCACCGAAGACGGCCTGTTTTCCATTGACAGCTGCCGCTGCGTAGGCGCGTGCGGACTTGCTCCCGTGCTCATGGTCAACGACGAGGTACACGGAAAACTCACCCCCGAAATGGTGAAGGGCATTCTCGATCAGTACAGGAGGAAAGAGGCATGACCATTCAGGAACTGGAAGCTATCCGCAAAAAGAAAAAGGCGCTCATCGACGTAAGGCGCGTCGTCCGCGAACAGGGCGAAAAGCTCGCCAAGCAGACGGGATACCGCAAGCAGGTACTCGTATGCGGCGGTACCGGATGCACCTCTTCGCACTCCATGAAGGTCATCGCGCAGCTCGAAGAGAGCCTCAAAGAGCTCGGCATCAACGATGTTCTGCTCGTCAAGACGGGCTGCTTCGGGCTCTGTGCGCTCGGTCCCATCATGATCGTCTACCCCGAAGGCGCGTTCTATGCCCAGATGACCCCCGAGCATGCCAAGACGGTCGCCGAAAAGCACCTTGTAAAGGGCGGCGAGATCGTCAAAGAACTGCTCTACCAGGGCACGGTCGCCGCCGACGGGAGCATCATTCCCTTCGCGGAGACCCCTTTCTACAAAAAACAAATGCGCATTGCGCTGAGAAACTGCGGCGTGATCGCGCCGGAAGACATTGAAGAAGCCATCGCCGCGGGCGACTATGAAGCGCTCGAAAAGGTGCTCACGAGCATGACGCCCGACGACGTCATCAACGAGATGAGCGCCTCGGGACTGCGCGGCCGCGGCGGCGCGGGCTTCCCCACGGGCAGAAAGTGGTCGTTTGCAAAGGCTTCGCCCGGCGACATCAAATACGTCTGCTGCAACGCCGACGAAGGCGACCCGGGCGCATTCATGGACCGCTCCGTCCTCGAAGGCGACCCGCACTGCGTGCTCGAAGCCATGACCATCGCGGGCTACGCGATCGGCGC
>CALVLR010000046.1 GCA_944340685.1 uncultured Clostridia bacterium
AGAGGACGGTGCCACAGGAGCGCGTAGAACGCACGCGGATCGTGTGCGAGCGGTCGCCGAGGTTCTCAGCTGCGCCCGGACCGGCCTCGTGGTTGATCTCGGTGAGCATGGCGCGTTTATCGATGCACTTGTAGTTCTCGCGGACGCGTCCACTGTTCCAGACAAACGCAAAGGGAACGCCCTCTTTGTCGAGCGCACGCTCGAACATTGCCCCGTTCTCGTTGTACATAAAGCCCGTCGCGTAAGCTTCCGCCCCGAGGCGTGAGATCCCGATGGCAACGTTGAGCGCCTTGCCCGTGAAGGAAAGCGTCTTGTTCTTGACGATATTCACCTTTCCAACATTGAGCTGATCCAATTCGATGGTGACGTCCACGCTCGGACTCATGCAAACCGTTAAAATCATCTTTCCCAAGTCTCCCTAAAAACCTCTCCGCAGTTCATACGGAAGAGGGTCGATCCGATCAATGCACGTTCCGCCTCACGGCGCAATCTTCACATTGTAAAATTATTATAGTATTTTCCGAGGAAAATTTCAAGAGGCGAGGCAGAAAAAAATGCAGAAAATTCGCTCTTTTTCAGATATGACGACAGCTCACATGGAGATCATCTGAAGCGTTTCATAGAGTTCGTAATTGAACTTCTTTTTCATGGAGACTGCTTCGATGATGTCCATATCGATTATTTCGTTTTTGTGGATCCCGACAACACGGTTGCCGATGCCGTCTTTTAAGAGGCGCACCGCCTTGTTGCCGAACTGCGCCGCAAGCATTCTGTCCGCCATGGAAGGCGATCCGCCGCGCTGCATATGTCCGATGCACGAAGAACGGACGGAATACGTCGTAACTTCCTGCAATTCACGCGCAAACTTCTCCGCGCTCGTGACCCCTTCCGCGACAATGATGATATTCGAGTGCTTTCCGTTGGCGCGCGAGCGATTGATGCGCATGACGATATCATCCATATTATAGGCGATCTCGGGGACGACGATGATCTCCGCGCCGGAAGCGATGCCGGCGTAGAGCGCAATGTCGCCGCAGTGCCGCCCCATGACCTCCACCACGGAAATGCGTTCGTGTGAGTTCATCGTATCGCGGAGCTTGTTGATGACTTCGAGGCAGGTATTTACCGCCGTATCGAACCCGAGCGTATAATCGGTATATTCAAGGTCGTTATCGATGGTGCCGGGGATCCCGATGGTCGGAATGCCGTAATCCTCCGTGAGGCATTTCGCCCCGCGGAAAGAACCGTCGCCGCCGATGACGACAAGCCCCTCGATCCCGCGGCGTTCCAGCGTTGCGACCGCCTGTTTCTGCCCGTCGACCGTGAGCATTTCCAGACATCTCGCCGTTCTCAGTTTGGTTCCGCCGCGCTGGACGATGTCGGAAACGCTGCGCATTTCCATGGGCATCATCTGATCCTCGATGAGTCCCGCGTAGCCGCGTTCGATCCCGTAGACCTCCATTCCGAAATAGATCGCCGTTCTGACGACCGCACGGATCGCAGCGTTCATGCCGGGCGCATCGCCGCCGCTCGTCAACAGTCCGATTCGTTTCATTCCACAACCTCCGTAATTCCTTGCTATGCGTTCTGTGGTATTATATCAAAAATCTTCCGAAATGAAAAGAGGTTTCTTCGGATTTTTCACAAAAAGTTTTTCCGGCGCGGAATCGGCGCCGCAGAGCGGCGATCCGCCCCGCACGGAAAGGGTTTTTCCCGTATACGCGCGGTCAGACAAGCTTCACGCAGGATTCCGGAAGGAAGGTCCTCAGCTCTGCGGTGAGCGCGCGGGAAAGGCGCACTGCAAATTCGTAACGTTTTCCGCCGTGCAGGATCTTCGTCTTGACGTCTCCCTCGTAGGCGGAGATCGTCTCGATCAGCTCTTCGAAGTCCTCCTGCGGGAGCGCGCGCGCATCCAGCCAGAGCACCTGAGGCCGCGCGGCGGGAACTTCTTCCCTCGGCGCGGGCGCTTCCTCGGGCGGCGTGAATTCTTCCAGCGAATCGAGGATGATGCTCGGCAGCTTTTCCGAAGGAATGTCGATCTTTCCGGAAAGCCGCACGACGGCGTCCTGCTTGAGACAGGGCTTGATCTTCTCGTAAATGCGCGGGAATGCAAGGCACTCGACGCTCCCGTACAGATCTTCGATCGTGATAAACGCCATGATCGCTCCGGCGCGGGTATTGATCTTTTTCACGGACGAAACGATGCCGCCCATCGTTACGCGGTCGTCCGCTTTGATCTGATGGTACGTTCTGTCCCCCGTCTCTTCATCCTCTTCAAAGTCTGCCAGAAGCCCCGTATGAAAATTACAGTCGGTAAAGTGCGAGGCGTAAGCGCCGAAAGGATGTCCGCTGACATACACGCCGAGCACGGATTTTTCTCTGGAGAGCAGCTCCGCCGTGCTCCATTCGGGAATATCCGGATAGGACGCCCGCGGCGCTTCTTCCGCGATAATATCGCCGAACAGCGACATCTGCGCGCCGTTTTTCTGCTTATCGATGGCGGCAATGCGGCGCATGAGATCTTCGTAGACCGCATGATACTGCGCGCGTTTTTTCCCCATGGAATCGAACGCGCCGCCGAAAATAAGGCTCTCCACCATCTTTTTATTGATGAATTTTGTGCAGCGCATGAGGAAATCTTCAAAATCTTTGAATTTGCCGTTTGCATCCCGCTCTTCGATCACTTTCTCCATTGCGCCGATGCCCACGCCGCGCAGGGCGCAAAGCCCGAAACGCAGCCCGTTCCCCTGCACGGAGAAGTACGCCTTGGAAGAATTGACGTCGGGCGGAAATACCGCGATGTTCTTCTCCTTCATGTAGACGACGTACTTCGCAATTTCGTCGATCTTATCGATGCGGTTATTGAGAACGCCCGCCAAAAACTCCTTCGGGTAGTACTTTTTCAGGTATGCCGTCTGATAGGTGATGACGGCGTACGCCGCCGCGTGCGACTTGTTGAAGGCGTAGGAAGCAAAGCTCTCCATCTGCGCGAACAGTTCCGAGCTGATCTCGGGCGGGATCCCCCGCGAGATACAACCCGCAATGTTGCCGCCCTGTTCAATGTCGCCGTAAATAAATTTATCCTTTTGTGCCATCAGCTCGGAGCGGTGTTTTTTTGCCATGGCGCGTCGCACAAGATCCGCCTGTCCCAGAGAGTAGCCTGCAAGATTCTGGAAGATCTGCATGACCTGCTCCTGGTAGATGATAACGCCGTACGTCTTTTCAAGAATGGGTATGAGCTGAGGCGTGAGATAGCTGATGTGCTCCGGATCCGCCCTGTTCTTCAGATATGTAGGGATGAAGTCCATCGGTCCGGGGCGATAGAGAGAGATCCCTGCGATCAGATCTTCGAGACAGTTGGGCTGAAGCTGTTTCATAAACCGCTTCATGCCCCCTTGTTCAAGCTGGAACACCGCGTCGGTATCCCCTTCCGAAATCAGCTGATAAGCGCCCTGATCGCTGCACTCCTGCCCGAAAGTGATCTCTTTGCCGGTATCTTCCTTGATATAGTCGAGCGTCTTTTTAATATCCGTCAGCGTAGTGAGGGCAAGGAAGTCCATTTTGAGCATACCGATGGACTCCACCTCTTTCATATCGAACTGTGTGGTGACGTCCTCTCCGTTCCTTGACAGAGGCACGTTGTCGGCGATTTTTTTACGGCAGATGACGACGCCCGCCGCATGCATGGAAGTATTGCGCGGCATGCCTTCGAGTTTCAGACCCATATCGATGACGCGCTTCAGCTGCTCGTCCGATTCATAGATCTGAATAAATTCGCTGTTGCGCTTGCTCTCCTGGTCGGCAAGTTTTTTGACCGCTTCATCGTGCGCGTCGGGGTCGTTTTCCGTCTCGGCGACCTTTTTCCTGCATTTTTCGATGTTCAGCCCCAAAAGCTCGCGGATCGTCGATTTGCCGTCCATGAGTTTGGTCACGCGGTCGGTATCCGAATAGGGCACGCTCATCACGCGGCCGACATCTTTGATGACGGCGCGCGAAGCGAGCGTACCGAACGTAACGATCTGCGCGACGTTTTCGGGATGATAGCGGCGGCGGACATATTCGATCGTCTCCCCTCTCCGCGCCGTACAGAAGTCAACGTCGAAATCGGGCATGGAAACGCGGTCCGGATTGAGGAAGCGCTCAAAGAGCAGATCGTAGCGGAGCGGGTCGACATTGGTGATCCCGATGGCATAGGCGACGATACTCCCGACGCCCGAACCGCGCCCGGGGCCGACGGGGATCCCGTTGAGACGCGACCAGTTGATATAGTCCCATACGATGAGGAAATAGTCGGCAAACCCCATTTTGATGATGATGCCGAGCTCATATTCCGCGCGCTGCATGATCTCGTCGGTGACGGGATCGTACCGTTTGGGAAGCCCCTCCATGGTCAGTCTGCGCAGATACTCGGGCGACGGCGTGCCATCGTCCGCCGTATAGAGCGGGATCAGCGACTTATCGTAGACGGGCGAACCGTTGTCTTTGAGGTTGAAGGGCGTATCCGTATCCGAAACCTTGTTTGCAATCACACGCGTATTGGCGATCGCATCGGGAAGATTGGGAAAGAGCGCAGCCATCTCGTCGCCCGACTTCATATAAAATTCGTGCGTCTGCATCTTCATGCGGGAGGGATCGTCGAGCGTGCGTTTGGTCTGAATGCACATCAGAACATCCTGCATTTCCCAATCTTCTTTTTTCAGGTAGTGCACGTCGTTTGTGGCGACGAGTTCGATCCCCGTCTCCCGCGCGAGGCGGACAAGAAGCGGCAGGATCTGTTTCTGCTCGGGGATCCCGTGATCCTGGATCTCGATGTAGAAGTCTTCGCCGAACGCTTCCTTCATCTCCAGCGCAAACGCCTTTGCCTTTTCGTATTCTCCGTCCATCAGATAGCGCGGAATGCGCCCCGCAAGGCATGCGGAAAGACAGATCACGCCGTCGGTATGTTCTTTGAGCACGGTGTAGTCGATGCGCGGGCGGTAGTAGTATCCGTCTACGAAAGCGAGCGAATCGAGCTGAACGAGATTGACGTATCCCGCCTTGTTTTTGGCAAGCAGGATCAGGTGGTCGGCATGCTGGTCGATGTGCTGGCGATAGTCGTCCACCACATAAAACTCGCACCCGATAATATATTTGATGCCGTTTTTCTTGCACTTCTCGGCAAATTTCAACGAAGCGTACATGTTGCCGTGGTCGGTGATCGCCACGGTATCGATGCCGTTTTCCTTGCAATGGCGGACGAGATCGTCCACCTTCACCGCGCCGTCGAGAAGGCTGTATTCGGTATGCAGATGGAGATGTACAAAATCCGTCATGCTCGTGTTTCCCCGTAAATTTTCATCAGTTTTCTCATGCGGTGGTTGAGTCCGCTCTTACTCACCCCCAACAGCGCGGCAAGCTCCGAAAGCGAGAGCGTCGGATAGGAAAGACGCGCCTCCGCTGCCCCGCGCAGCTCTTCCGAAAGCGCGGAAAGCCGCCCTTCCTCTTTGAGCGTCTGCACGGCGAGCGTCTGCGCGGCGGACGCGATCGCGGATTTGTCGGCATTGCCCGCGATACAGTTCTGGATGCGGTTCTCGTGGTTACTCGCTTCGCGGCGCGCCGAGACGGCTTCGAGCTTTCTCAGCGCACCTTCCGCGCCGAGCACAGAGAGAAGATCGGAGATCGCCTCGCGGCTCTTGACATAGCATACAAATTTCTCACCGCGCGGCACAAGTTTACAAAAAAGTTCAAACGAAGAGAGCAGTTCGCAGTATTCCTCCGCCCGCGTTTCGGAAGAAAAAACACATTCGAAGTGGTACCCTGTTGTGGAACCGTCTTTGGGCAGCGTACAGCTTCCCCCGCCCAAAAAGGCGGCGCGGAGATACCAGAGCGCAGCGTCCTCATCTTCGGCAAGATGCTCGCGGAGCGAACGGGTCATGCGGATAATGCGCTCCGCAGCCTCCCCTTCGCAGGTGAACGCAAGCTTGTCCCGCCTGCGTTTCGGGTCCTGTGAAATGCCCGTCAGTTCGGGGCGCACTTCAAACGTCTCCAACAGGCGCATAAAATATTCCGCGACCTTTTCATTTTCGCTCACCACCTCAAATCCCGCGCCTTTCAGACTTCCGCAGGTCGATAAAATGGCGGCAAGCGCTGCGGCAGCTCCGGCTTTCGTTGCAGGGAAATAGGAGAGCAGGTCGCGCTTGATCTCGCTCGTAAAATTCAAAGTATTCCCCCTTATGCGTGTTCTTTTTTCCAGCGCGCAAGGCGGAAATCGGGAAAGCGCCCCTCAATGTTGTCGATCCGGTCAAGCGGGATCCCGACGCGGCGGATCTGCTCTTCGGCGAGCCTGGTATCGCCGATGCGGCCGATGGAATGCGCGTCCGAATTGACGACGAAACGCACGCCCGTATCCGCCACGGCGGCGAGTTCTTCATCCGAAAGATGCTGTTTTTTGGAGCTGATCTCCAGATATGTCCCGTAATCGCGGCAGCACTTGGC
>CALVLR010000047.1 GCA_944340685.1 uncultured Clostridia bacterium
TGGGCGTCTCAGACGCGGCGAAGCCCGCAGCGCGTGCTCGGCGGCACGGGCAAGGGTTTCAACAAAGTATGAGCGCCTCAGTTTCCGCTTTTGATCGGGTTCGTATTACTCCCTTACACTATACCATCTTTTAAAAAGTATTTCAAGCCCCCGTCGCCCGTTTGCACATATAAATCCGCCCCGAATGCGCGTTCCTCGGCAAAATCGAACTTGATAAGCCTGCCTTCGGCAAGCAGCACGAGCGCATTCCCTTCGTAGCGGAAGGAGAGCTCCCCGACCGAAAAGCGCACGCCGCCGAGAACGGGCGTTTCCCGCAGTCCCGTTTCAAAGGAGGTGCGGACGCGCACTTCCTCCGCAGGGAGAAACGCCGCGACGTTGACGGCATGACCGGCATCTTCTCCTACGACGGCGACCGCGTCCAGCCTGCCTCCGTAGCTGCGCATGAGGAAGTCCTCGCAGGCGGCAAGCGAGATGTCGCCGTCGATGACGAGCACGGCGCTCTCCCGCGTGCGTACAAGGGCGCAGCTCCCCTCTCCGCGTTCATATACGACGATCTTGCAGCCCGTAAAGACGGCGTTCTCCCACACCATGCACGCAAGAAAGAGCAAACAGAGCGCGCCTGCGGCGACCGAGCGGGCAAGCGTCTTCATCCGTACACGGTCGCACAGAAGCAGCATCGCCGCAAACCATACCGCTCCGCCCGCACCCAGCGCAAACCCCGAAAGGACGGCGGAGAAGTCCGCAGCGGAAAAGAGGAGAAGCAGCGCTGAAAGCATGCCGTTCGGAAGTGCGAGCAGCACAGACGCCGCCGCGGGAAAGGCGGCGGCAAGCCCCGCGCAGACGACGAGCGGCAGAAAGAGAACGGGCAGCGCGGGGATGACGAAAAAGTTGAGGAGCGTTCCCCAGACGGAGACATAGCCGAACGTCTCCGCCATGATCGGAAACGTGAAGATCTGCACTGCGGCGCTCGCGGAAAGATAGTCGGCGAGAAATGCGGGAAGGCGGAGCTTCTTCAACCCGCGCGAGAAACTCCCCGAAAAGAGCGCCAGCCCAAGCACGGCGCCGTACGAAAGGCGGAACCCCGCGGTGAGGATCTGCGCGGGCGCGGCGAGGAGTGTGAGAAGACCCGCAAGAGAGATGGAACCGAGAAAATCGTATTTGCGCCCCGCAAAGCGGCAGGCGCCCGAAACGGCGCACATCAGAAGCGCCCGCACCGACGAAACGGTGAACGCGCAAAGCGCGCTGTAACACCCCGCCAGAGCAATGGCGGGCAGAAAGGCATACCGCCTGAGCGGGCGGAACACGAGCATCGCCGCGCCGTATAAAATGCCGATGTGAAGCCCCGATACGGCAAACGCATGCGCGATCCCGCCCGCGCGCGATTCGCTGAGGAAACTCGCGTCCATGCCGCGCGAATTGCCTGTGAGCAGTGCATACGCGACGTCCGCCGCGTCCGTTTCGAGATGTTCGTGAAGCACATCGTAGAGCGCCGCGTTCAGGCGGAGAAAGGTCCCCGACCTTCCCGCGGCCGTATATTCCGCTGCCTGCGCGGCATACCGCACGCCGTCCGCATAGTCCGTCTCGGCAGAGACGTCGCCGTTTTCGGGGAGCGGACTGCGGGAGAGATACGCCGTGAACGAGAGAATATCCGCCGGACGGATCTCCTCGGAAAGGAACGTGACCTCCATTCTGCCTGCGACGCGTTCTCCGTCCAGCGTGAGCGACGAAAGCGTTGCCGTCGAACGCCCGTGCTCGATGACGACCTCTTCAACCGTTCCCGTCACCGTGTATTCTCCCGCCTCCGCGCCCGAGACGAAGCGGCGCGCCTCGAGGTGCGCAAGCCCTGCGCCCAGCCCCGCAAAGACCGCAAACACGAGCAGCACGGCAAGCGCGCGCCTGGCGGGGCGCATCAGCGCGACGATCAGAAAGACGGCAAAGAAAAGCGCGTCCGAAGGGACAAACCCTCCGAACGCGATGCGAAGATACAGATAGACTCCGCCCATGCAGCCGAGCACGGCAAAGAGAACGGGACGGAAATTGACGCGCGGCAGACGCGCGCTCTTCTGCTCCGCTCCCTGCCCCTCGGACATGCTCTCTGCCGAACGCTCCGCCGCGGACATGGTGCCACCGTTTACAGCCGTTCAAAGACGGGAATGATCTCCACGGGCGCGGGCACGGTGACGGTGCAGCCGCCCTCGTATACCTCGCCCGAATTCATATCGCGCCACTTCCCTGCGGGAAGATACACGCTGCGGCTGTTGACGCCCGCCCACAGCACAGGCGCGACGAGATACTTCGGACCGAACATATACTCGTCGGCGCACGCCCAGCACGCGGGATCTTCGGGAAATTCGTAGAACATGGCGCGCATGACGGGCGAGCCGTTCTCGCTCGCCTCGTGCATCACTTCGCTGATGTACGGCTTCATGCGCTCGCGCAGTTCCACATATCCTTTGAGAACTTCATACACCTCCTCCCCGTAGCTCCAGAGCTCATTGGCAAGACCCGTATGGCAGAAGCCGCCGCCCCAGTCGCGGTCGTCGAGGAGCGGAATATCGCTCGGACCCTTGTCGCCGTGCATTCTGAGAACGGGACAGAAGGTCGCCCACTCGAACCAGCGCATGAGCAGCTCTCTGTGCGCGGGATCCTTGACGTTGACGAAGAACCCGCCGATGTCCGTCGTCCACCACGGGATCCCCGCAAGCCCCACGTTGAGCCCCGCGGCAAACTGGTCGCGGAGCGTCTCGAAATTGCCCTGAATATCGCCCGACCACAGTACGACGCCGTACTTCTGGCTGCCCACCCATGCCGAGCGGATGAGGTTGCAGATATCCCGCTGCCCCGCAGCATGCTGCCCCTCCCAGAAGGCGCGCGCATGCATCACGGGATAGACGTTCCCCACCTGCAGATCGGTGCCGAGGTGGTAACGGAAATTATCGAAGTCATATGCGGTATACTCCGGCTCGGCTTCGTCCAGCCAGAACATATCGATGCCGTCTTCGAAGTAATTGTGCTTGCATTTCTCCCAAAGATAGGCGCGCGCAGCGGGATTGGTCGCGTCGTAGATGTAGGAATCGCCCAGAAAGTCGAAACACTGGCTGCCGCGTTCGGGGCGGATGAGAAGCCCCTTTTCGCGCATCTCGTCAAAATTCTCGCTCTTTTTATCCACCGTCGGCCAAACGGAGATCATGCACCGCACGCCGAGCGATTTCAGCTCGCGCACCATGGCTGCGGGATCGGGCCAATAGACGGGGTCGAACTTCCAGTCCCCCTGGCGCGTCCAGTGAAAGAAGTCGATGACGATGACGTCGAGCGGGATCCCGCGCTCATGATACTCGCGCGCGACGGACAAAACTTCCTCCTGCGTGCGGTAGCGCAGCTTGCACTGCCACAGCCCCAGCGCATTCTCGGGAAACTCGGGCGCGCGGCCGACGAGCGCCGTATAGTTTTGCACGATCTCCTTCGGGCTTCCGACCGTCACCCAATAGTCCATTTGGCGGACGCTCTCCGCGTGCCACTCCGTGACGTTCGCGGCGAACGTCGCCCTGCCCACGGCGGGATTGTTCCACAAAAATCCGTAGCCGAGCGAAGAAATCAGGAAAGGAACGCTCACCTGCGAATTGCGCTGCGCAAGTTCCAGCGTGCAGCCCTTCAGGTTGAGCTGCGGCTGCTGATACTGCCCCATGCCGAAGAGGCGCTCCTCGCGCGCCTCGAAGCGCAGCGTAAAGGCATAGTCGCCGCCGCGGATGGGCCTGTACTCGCGCGCGACCACCCTGAGCGACGGTGTGTGCGGCATATCGTACTCATAGCAGCGGTAGTACTCCTCCAGGATGAGCGTACCGTCGCGGAAAAAGCGCATCTTCCCGAGGCGGTCGATGGTGACTTTCAGCCGCCCGTTGATCAGTTCCGCGCTGTCTTCTTCGACCGAGACGACGGGAACCGCCTGCTCCGCCCCTGTGAGCGCCCAGTCGACGGGGTCGAACGCGGCATTCATGGTGGACTGCACGCGGATGCCGTCCTTCCCCTGCGCATAGACGCACACCATCTCCCCTCT
>CALVLR010000048.1 GCA_944340685.1 uncultured Clostridia bacterium
TGGGAACCCAACATCTACATCGACGCATACGGCAGGCTCGTCGTCGCCTTTACCGACGAACGCCCGCACACCGATCCGCGCTTTAACCAGACGCTCGCGCTCGTCTGGTCCGAGGACGGCGGCAAGACGTGGAGCGACGTTAAATACACCGTCACCGTGCCCGACCGCACGCTCCGCCCCGGGATGCCCGTGGTCACCCGCATGGGGAACGGCAGATACATCATGGTGTACGAGATCGTCGGCTACCCGTGCTGCGACATCTACTATAAGCTCTCCGACGACGGCATCGAGTGGGGCGATCCGCTCCTCAAAGGCACGCGCGTGGAGACGAAGGACGGGCTGTTCCTCGGCAGCATGCCCTATGTGATCTGGGTGCCGCAAGGCGGAGAAAAAGGCACCGTCATCGTTACGGCAAAGCGCGAGGGAGAGCACATCGGCATGCGCGATCCGGGGTACTATCACGTCAGCTACAACTACGGCGAAGGCCCCTGGGAGCGCATTCCCATGCTCATCACCTACAATACCGACACGTTGCAGGCAGGCTGGAGCATGGGCATGACGACAATAAAGGACGGCGACTATCTCATTCAGCTCGCGCCCACGCCCATGAACAAGCGCCTGATGCAGATCACTTACGGCATCGGCAAGATCGAGACGGTAAAATAGCCACAGCAATCAAAAATCCCGCTTGTGAACAGCGGGATTTTTTGTTTTCAGACAAACTGCAGAATATCGACAAGAACGGCAAACCCTAAAAGGAGCACAAGCCCCGCGAAGTGAATGATCGCCTCCACCTTGCGGTTGACCGGTTTGCCGCGGATCCATTCGATGACGGTGAACACGATCTTGCTTCCGTCGAGTGCGGGAATGGGCAGGAGGTTGAACACGGCGAGGTTGACGCCGATGTAGCCCGCGATCTCCAAAAATCCCCTGAGGCTGCTGCCCGCCACCTGCGACGTGATGGCAATGGTGCTCACGGGACCGCCCAGAACGGACAGCCCGAGTTTTCCCGTGAAAAGCTCGCCGAGGATCTGGAAAATAGACCCTGCGATCTTGAAAGAATACACGAAGGAGCGCCCGAGCGTTTCCCAGAATCCGAAGCGGTACGCAGCGCTTGCAAGGAGATAGCTCCCGCCCTCCTCCGTCTCCTCATACCGGATGCCGAGCGCACGCCAGACGGAGGAGAAATCGGCGCTGTTCTCCACAACGACGTCAGCGCGGAGCTGTACCTCTACGTCCATCTCCTCGCGGTAGCTCTCCCCCGCTTCGTTCGTAAACAGCCGCGAAATGCGGAAGGATACCCGCTCGCCCTCCTTTTTGCCGTTGAGGGCCTTGGCGACGTCGGTCGTAAGATACAGGCTCCTGCCCTCCGCTTCGAGCAGAATATCCCTGTCCTGCAGACAGTACGCGGCGGGGATCGCTGTCGGCTCCGCCTCGTAGACGGCGACCATCGTCTGTCCGAATGCAAAGAAACAGATGATAATGAGCACGACGGCGAGAAGATAGTTCATGAGTGCGCCCGCTGCAAGCACGATGATGCGCTGCCATGGCTTGCGGTTGACGAACCAGTGCGCCTTTTCCTGCTCGGTGGGCGGTCCCTCCCCTTCCGCAGGCAGTGCAGGCTCGGGCGGATGAACGGTTTGCTCCGCCTTCCCCTCAGACATGGCGGGGGCATTTTGCGTTTGCGCCGTCTCCGCAAACGGTTCAGGCGGTGCGGGTTCGGGCGGCTCCTCCAAGCCGTCCTCGCCCGCAAAGGCACAGTACCCCCCTAAGGGGATCAGGCGCAGCGCAAAGACCTCCCCCGTTTTCTTGCTCCTGCGCTTATAGAGCGCAGGTCCGAACCCGATGGAGAACTCATCGATCTTGAACTGTAAGATCTTCCCCGCGAGATAGTGCCCCAGCTCGTGAATGGTGATCATGACGAGCAGAATGAGGATCGCGAGGAGCACGGAGCCGACTGTGCTCCATGCGCTCAATAAATTATTTACCATGCGAAAGAAGATACTGCGCTGCGCAGCTGCGCGCCTTCCCGTCTGCCTCGCAGAGCTGCGGATAGCTCTCCGCATTTTCCCGCGGGAGGGCGCCGAGCGCACACTCGATAGTTTCGGCGATCATGGGAAAGGTTATGCGCCCGCCGAGAAAGGCGTGCACCGCCTCCTCTGCCGCCGCATTGAGCACGGTCGGAAGCGTGCCGCCCGCCCTGCCCGCGGCGATCGCGAGCGAAAAGCAGGGAAAACGCTCCTCGGGAAAGGGTAAAAACGTAAGTTTGCCGAGGGCAGGAAGATCGAGCGGCTTTTCACAGGGAAGCCGTTCGGGATATGTGAGCGCAAGCTGAATGGGCACGCGCATATCGGGATAGCCGAGCTGCGCGAGCGCGGCGCCGTCCTCGAAACAGACGAGGGAGTGCACGATGCTCTCCGGATGCACCACAGCCTCGATCTGCGAAAAATCCGCGTCGTACAGCCACTTCGCCTCGATGACCTCATACCCCTTGTTGAGCAGCGTGGCGCTGTCCACCGTGATCTTCGCTCCCATGTTCCATGTAGGGTGGCGCAGTGCGTCCGCCGCCGTCACGCGGGCAAGTTCCTCCCTTGAAAGGTGATAAAACGGACCTCCGCTTGCCGTGAGCACGAGCTTGGAAAAGGGCGCGTCGCGGCGGAATGCAAGGCACTGAAAGAGCGCCGAATGCTCGCTGTCCACGGGGACGAGGTCAAGCCCCTTCTCGCGCACGGCGCGCATGACGAGCTCCCCGCCGCAGACGAGCGACTCCTTGTTGGCGAGCGCGATCTTTTTCCCCGCCTCGGCGGCAAGCAGGGTATATTTCAGCCCCGCAAACCCGCCCGCGGCGATAAAGGCGACGTCGCACCCCTCAAAGAGACGCGCTTCCTCCCCTTCTTTCAGCGTCCGCGTCCCTGCAGGCGGGACAAATCCGCCCTCGGAGCAGAGCGCGACGGCGGGAGAAAATTCCGCGCAGAGCGCCTCGAAAGCCGCGCCGCCGTGCCCGCAGGCGAGCGCGGAAAAACAAAAACGCTCCGGATAGCGGCGGACGACGTCCGCCGTCTGTCTGCCGATGCTGCCCGTACACCCGATGAGTGCGATCCTGATCATAGTTCCCCTCCGTAAGTATGCGCGCTTCCGCGCCTTTGAAAAACGCCCGCCATGCGGCGGGCGCAATCGTATTTCTATTTTTATGCGGGAATCCCGTTCGTCATGATTCGGATGACGAAGATGAATGCCACGATGAGGCTTGCGTACAGCGAAGAGTCGATACGGTCGAGGATCCCGCCGTGCCCGGGCAGGAGATTGCCCATATCCTTGATGCCGAGCTTGCGTTTGAAACTGCTCTCAACGAGGTCGCCGAACTGCGCGAACGCGGAAGTCAGAACGCCGATCCCGAGGAAGAAAATAAAATCGTGCCATTCAAAGACGGGCGCCGTGAGCGTGAACTGCGCAAATCCCGTAAGATGGACGCACTTGCAGAGACCGTAATAGACGAAGAACACCACGACGCCGCCGAGCGCACCGCCCAGAAGCCCGCCAAGCCCGCCGACGACCGTCTTGTTCGGACTGACGTTGGGCGCCATCTTCATCGGAAATTTCTTCCCGAGCGATTTGCCGACTCCGTATGCAAACATATCGGCAAACGGGCTGATGATGAACACAAAACAGATCGCCACGTCCGAATAATGCACAAGGTGGTTGCAGACCGTCATGACGACGAGGAACACCGAGGGATACATGTAGGCGATGAGCGTGCACCCCACCGATTCCAGGCTCACCTTCGTCGGGGCAAAGACGAGCATGCCGAAGATGACGGCGATCCCCGCGATAAAGACGACGAGCGTGACGTGCGGCGCATAGTTGCGCCCCCTTGCGTCGATAAAGCCGTCCGACGGGAACTCCACGCCGAGAATGTCGGTAAAGAGAATATCGGCGACAATATACATAATGACGACGAGCAGCGCGAACATCATGGCGACGACCTTCTGCGAACGGTGCATTTTATCTCCGAAGGCGCGAAGCATCTCAAAGGTGCCGAGCGCGGCGAAGAGCAGAATGAGCACGTCGAAAAACAGCCTGTGCATGAAAATTTTAAGGGCGAAAAACCCCAAGAGGATCGCAACGTATACGATGCCCGAATAGACGCGGAGCTGCGCATTCGAATGATGCGGCTTTTTTTCGCCCTCGGGCGGCATAACGCCTCCGTCGGGCATGGCAGGTTCCTGTTTGGTCGGATCTTCCATCTTGATGACCGTAACCTCCTTGGCAAAAATACACATGAAAAGCGGCTCCGCGGCTTCAACGCGGAGCTCGCCTGCCAAATTCAGACTTTCCCGAAGCGGCGCTCCCGCCTGGAGAACGCCTCGATCGCTTTGTCGAATTCCTTATCGGAAAAATCGGGAAAGAGTACATCCGTAAAATACAGCTCGCTGTAAGCCGCCTGCCAAAGAAGAAAGTTGGAAATACGGACTTCCTTCCCCGTGCGGATAAGAAGATCGGGATCGGGCATATCTGCCGTGTAGAGCAGCGCAGAAAACTCCTGCGCGCTCACCTCTTTGCCGCGGCGCACCGCCTCGTTGACGGCGGAGAGGATCTCCTGCCGGCCGCCGTACCCGATGGCGAGCGCAAGCGTGCCGCGCGCGCCGCCCGCCGTATCAGCCTCCCCTTCCGCAATGAGCGAAACGATGTCCTCGGGCAGGAGCGACCTGTCGCCGATGACTCTGAGGGTGATCCCCTTCTTTTTCAGGCGGTCAACGTTCGCAGGGAAAAATTCACGGAACAGCGAAAACAGCCCGTCCAGCTCCTCTTTGGGGCTGGACAGATTTTCGGTGGAGAGCGCATACAGCGTACAGTACTTCACGCCGCGGTCGAACACATGCTCCGAAAGCCCGATCATGCGGTTCATGCCCGCGCGGTGCCCTGCGCCGCGCGGCAGGAGACGGCGCTTCGCCCAGCGGCCGTTGCCGTCCATGATAATGGCGATATGCGCGGGGATAGCGCCCCCGTCCGTTTTTTCCGCCATCAGACGGTCATCAGCTCCTTTTCCTTGACGGAAACAGCCTTGTCGATCTCTTCAATGCAGGCGGCGATCTGCTTCTCGACGTCCTGCTCGCATGCCTTGACTTCGTCCTCGGAGAGCGTCTTGGCGTTCTTCATCTTCTTGATGGAATCCATCGCTTCGCGGCGCACGTTGCGGGCTGCGACTTTGGACTCCTCGCCCATGCGTTTGATCTGCTTCACAAGGTCTTTTCTGCGCTCCTCGGTGAGTTCGGGGAACACGAGGCGGATGACGTTGCCGTCGTTGGTGGGCGTGATGCCGATGTTGGAGGCGAGGATCGCCTTTTCGATCGCCTTCAGAAGCGACTTATCCCACGGGCTGACGACAAGGCAGCGTGCGTCCAGCGCGGAGATATTGCCGAGCGTATTGAGCGCGCTCATGCCGCCGTACGCCTCCACCTGAATTTTATCCAGAACGTGCGGATTGGCGCGCCCTGCGCGGATGGTGGAAAACTCTTCCTGCATGACGGAAACCGTCTTTTCCAGCTTGTCTTCGAGAATGAGGAAGATCTCCTCTACTTCTTCGTTTTCGATCATACTTGTTATGCTCCTTGCCTGATTTTTTTATTCTTTGGAGATGAGGGTGCCGATCTTCTCCCCGCACACCGCGCGGATAATGGAATTTTTTTCTCCCAGCCCGAACGCGAGCACGGGTACGTCGTTTTCCATGCACATCGTCGCCGCCGTCGCGTCCATGGCTTTCAGCCCCTTATTGATGATGTCGCCGAAGGTGAGATGATCGTACTTTTTGGCGTTCGGATTGGTCGCGGGGTCGCTGTCGTAGATGCCGTCTACGTTCTTCGCCATGAGAAGGACGTCTGCATCGATCTCGCATGCGCGCTGCGCGGCTGCCGTATCCGTCGAGCAGTACGGGTTGCCCGTACCGCACGCCATGATGACGATGCGCCCCTTCTCAAAGTGGTGCAGCGCCTTTCTGAGAATGTACGGCTCTGCAACGGAGGTCATGATAAGCGCCGTCTGCACGCGGGTGGGGATCCCCTTTTTCTCGATCGCGTCCATCATGGCGAGCGAGTTCATGACCGTTGCAAGCATGCCCATGTGGTCGGCAGTGGTGCGGTCCATATTCGTGCCCTGCCTGCCCCGCCAGAAGTTGCCGCCGCCGATGACAAGCCCGATCTGCACGCCCATCTTATGTACTTCGACAAGCTGATCGACGACCTGAGAGACGACGTCTTCATTGAGTCCGAACCGCTGATCTCCGGCGAGCGCCTCGCCCGAGAGTTTCAAAAGAATGCGTTTATACTTGGGCGTCATACCTGCGCCACCCTCCCTTTTTTACCATTCTGCATGGCGGCGAAACAATTTTTTGCCGCCATTTTTATCAGTATACCATACTGCACCAAAAAAATCAAGACGAATTGGAAAAGTTTGCACAGATTTGAAAGCCCCTCGCAGAAAGAATGAAGGCGGCAAAGGCGGGCGCGATGCGCCCGCCTTTGTATGATTTATACGGCTCCTTCCCCCAGCGCGCGGACCGCCGGAGGCTGACCTTTATTTTTTCTCCATTGCGCCGTCTGACGGAAATACAGGATCGTGCCTACCGCACCCGTGATCAGCTCCGCCGCAGGGAAGGCGATCCACGCGCGGAAATCCCGACAATTTTTCTGCAATCGCTTGATATTTTCCCGCGCAGGTGTTATACTGTTTTCGCCACACAATTTGAATATCTCAACTATCAAATAAAATCCCCTTGCAGACAGCCTGATCGCTGTCCGCAAGGGGATTCTTTACGCAATTCTTACATGCCTTTACAGAACATGGACACGCAAACTTATTTCTTCATTGCCTCGACCTGCTTGGCGACCTCTTCCTGAAGATCTTCGCTCTTCTTTTCAAGGCCCTCGCCGCGGACGAAGAAGCAGAACTGCTTCAAAGCCACGCCCGCGCCCGCTTTTGCAAGCACCTGCGCAACGGTGACCTTATCGTCCTTGACGAACTTCTGATCCATGAGGCAGTTTTCCTCGTAGAACTTCTTGATCTTGCCGAGCACGATCTTCTCCGCAATGTTTTGGGGCTTGCCCTCGTTGATGACTTCCTGCAGAAGGATCGCCTTCTCCTTTTCAAGCGTCTCGGCGGAAACTTCTGCTTCCGTCATGTAGCGGGGCTTTGCGAAGGCAACGTGCAGCGCAACGTCGTGCGCGACCGCCTTTGCCGCCTCGGTCGGCTCGCCGTCGAACGCGAGCATGACGCCCATCGTACCGCCCATGTGGATATACGTCTCGACGAAACCCTCTGCTTCATACACCGTAAAGCGGCGGACGGAGATCTTCTCGCCGATGACGGCGATCTGCTCCTGGATATACGTTTCGACCGTCTTGCCGCCCATATCGGAAGCAAGGAGCGCAGCAACGTCTGCGGGCTTTACGGAAGCGATCTGCTTTGCGACCGCATTCACGAGCTCGTGGAACTTCTCGCCCTTGGCGACGAAGTCGGACTCGCAGTTGACCTCGACGAGAACGCCCGTCTTGCCCTCAACGAGCGCATAGACGATGCCCTCTGCCGCGATCTTGGAAGCGCGCTTTGCAGCCTTTGCAATGCCTCTCTCGCGGAGAAGGTCGGCTGCACGCTCCATATCGCCGTCAGCGTCCGTGAGCGCACGCTTGCAGTCCATCATGCCCGCGCCCGTCTGTTCGCGGAGCTTCATAACGTCTTTTGCGGTAAACTCTGCCATATTTGTATCTCCTTAAAACTTACTCTGCTGCGGGAGCTTCGGCTGCGACGACTTCCTCGATGTCTTTCGGCTCTTCTGCGGAAGCGACTGCCTGCTCCATGACGGGCGTCTCGCCCTGGTTCGCCTCGATGACTGCGTTTGCGATGACGGACGAGATGAGCTTGATGGCGCGGATCGCGTCGTCGTTGCCGGGGATAACGTAGTCGATGAGATCGGGATCGCAGTTGGTATCGGTGATCGCAACGATCGGGATGTGCAGCTTGCGCGCTTCGGCGACGGCGATGTCCTCATTGTGGGGATCGACGACGAACATCACGCCGGGCATGCCGCGCATGTTCTTGATGCCGCCGAGGTTGGCCTGGAGCTTCTCCATCTCCTTTTTGAGGCCGAGAACTTCCTTCTTGGGAAGGAGATCGAACTCGCCGGAAGCCTCCATTCTCTCGAGCTTTTCGAGATAGTCGATGCGGGAGCGGATGGTCTTGAAGTTGGTGAGCGTACCGCCCAGCCAGCGGGAGTTGACGTAGAACTGCCCGCAGCGCTCCGCCTCTTCCTTGATGGCGTCCTGCGCCTGGCGCTTGGTGCCGACAAAGAGCACGGACTTGCCCTCTTTGACCGCGTTCACGACGAACGCATACGCTTCCTCGATGAGCTTCGCCGTCATTTCTAGATCGATGATGTGGATATCGTGACGGGCGGCGAAGATGTACTTCTTCATCTTGGGGTTCCACTTTCTCGTCTGGTGTCCGAAGTGGACGCCCGCTTCGAGAAGCTGCTTCATGGTGATAACTGCCATAATTCCTCCGTTTACCTCCCCGTAGG
>CALVLR010000049.1 GCA_944340685.1 uncultured Clostridia bacterium
GAAGATTTTCGCGTCGGATTTTTGTGAAGATGACGCAGTAATACCGAGGTATTGCAAGGAAGATGAGCAAAAAGATGCCGAAAAGATTCCGCCAAAGGCGTGGTTCGTATTTTTCCCTTACAGTATAATGCGGGTATCATATGAACGTCGATTTTTCGCAACTGCATGGCAGGCGCGTGTGCGTGGCGCTTTCGGGCGGGAGAGACTCCGTCTGTCTTCTGCACGTTCTGCGCGCGCATGCGGCGGAGGAATGCGTTTCGCTCTCCGCGCTGCATTGCGAACACGGGATCCGCGGGGAGAAGTCTCTCGCCGATCTTTCCTTTGTCGAGCGTCTCTGCGCAGAATGGGGCGTGCCGCTCCGTGTGTTCCGCGCAGACGTTCCCGGCCTTGCAGGTGCGCGCAAAGAGGGCTTGGAGGAGGCGGGGCGCAATTTCCGTTACGCCTGTTTCCGGCAGGTGCTCGAAGAGGGCGGGGCGGACGTGATCGCCACGGCGCATCACATGGACGACGCCGCCGAGACGGTGCTTTTCCGCCTGGCGCGCGGAACATCGCTCGCGGGCATGAACGTCTTTCCTGAGCGCAGCGGGATCGCGCGTCCGTTCCTGGGGGTGACCCGAGCAGAGATCGACGCATACATCGCGCGCCATCACCTGCCCTTTGCCGAAGACGCAAGCAATGCCGACGAACGGTTCTCCCGCAACCGCATCCGGAAAAGCGTAATGCCCGCTCTGGAAGAGATGTTCCCGGGGGCGGCGGAGCGCATCGCCGCCTTTGCCGTCCGCGCGGCGGAAGACGACGCGTACCTGCGATCGCTTGCAGAAGATTCCCTCAGAATACGCGGGGGAGCCGTCTGCGTGCCGATCGCACTTCCTGCTCCGCTCTTCTCCCGCGCCTGTCTGCTCGCGCTCAAACGGTGCGGCGCAGAGCGCGACTATACGAGCGCCAATCTTGCCGAGATCGCCCGTCTGAGATCGCTGCAAAGCGGAAGCCGCGCGGCGCTCCCCGCCGGCGTTACGGCGGTGCGGGAGGGGGATGCGGTCGCTTTTTTTCGCGAACGGAAAAGGGCGGATGCAGAGTACCCGTACGCATGCGGCGTCTTTGCCTTCGGCGGATATACTGCCACGGTGGGGGAGCAATTTTCCGACGGGGCGCTCATGGCGGACGCAGACGCATTTCCCGAAGGCTGCGTCCTGCGGACGCGGCGGGAAGGAGACGTGTTCACCCCGTTCGGCGGGGGGAGAAAGCCGCTGAAAAAATATCTCACCGATCGGAAGATCCCCGCCCGTATCGGGCACGGGCTGCCGCTCGTCGCGTACGGCAGCGAAATTTTAGCGGTGATCGGCACGGAGATCTCCGAAAAAGTCAGAGTCACCGAAAAGACAGAGCACACGGTCTATCTTACATTGTCATATACGAACGAGGAGGCATGAGGCATGCATCAGGATTGCGAGAGAATTATTCTCACCGAGGAGGAGATCGCCGCGCGCGTGAAAGAGGCGGCGGCATGGCTTGACGGCCGTTTCGGCGGGAGCGTTCCCGTTGCGGTCTGCAACCTGAAGGGGAGCGCCATGTTCTTCTGCGATCTGGTGCGCGCCATGAAGACGGACGTCGAGCTGGATTTCATGGCGGTCAGCTCCTACGGCAACGAGACGATCGCCGCGGGGCGCCCAAAGATCAAGAAGCACCTGTTCTCTTCCGTCGCGGGAAGGGACGTTATCCTCGTGGAGGACATCGTCGATACGGGCCGTACGCTCGTCACGCTGCACAATTTTTTTGAGGAGCGCGGCGCAAAATCGCTCACCGTGGTCGCGCTTCTCGATAAACCTTCCCGCCGCAAGGTGAACGTTTCGGCAGATTTTACCTGTTTTACCATCGAGGACGCCTTTATCGTGGGCTACGGGCTGGACTATGCCGAACGATACCGCAATCTGCCCTATATCGCCATTCTGAAGCGAGAGATCTACGAACACAAGGAAGACTGAACATCGCCCCGCCAGCGCGGGGCTTTTCTTTTTTCCCAAAAGACTTGACAGCCCTCGGAATGTATGCTATATTTTTAATACAGATAATACAGATGAGGGGTGACATATGAAAGCGAGAGCACGGTATTGCAGCGCAGCGGCGATCCTCATATTTGTTTTGCTCGCAACGCTTCTCAGCGGATGCGGATGGTTTACAAACACGGTGACGGCATGGTGTTTTTTGGGAACGGGAGACGTCAGCGACTCGTTGACGCTGGAATTTTCCTTTGTGCGCCGTCCCGGGGCGACCGATCCTTCGGGATTTACCGCCGATCGTACGTTGGAAGAGATCTCTTCGGAGATCGAGGCGCAGGATGAGCAGGATATGCTCGCCTGCCGTATCGAAAGAGACTTTCTTCTCGTGGAAAAATCGGCGGAGGGAACAGTTTTTTATTACGTCATCTATGCGTGCGGAGAGGAGAACGAGTTTTGCTTTTCAAGTCCGGTCCTCGTCATCGGAAATGCGGAATGGTTTGTTCCCGTGCATCTTCTCGGAATTGACCGACAGCAGCTCGAGTACGGCGTTTCGCTGGAGGAGGGGAGCTATCCGCTTCTCGGCACGCGGGAGGAGGTGATCGCCTTTTACGAGGCGGTGTCGCTCTATGCACTTTCGGAAGATGGCGATGATGTGATCCTCACGATGCAAAGCGGCGGAGAGAGCCTGTCGGCGCGTATTGCGTTTGCCGAGGGGGAAGACGGTGCGTCCGTCACATTCGGCACCGTGTAATACAGCTTATTGAAAAACGCCTTCGCACACTTGCGAAGGCGTTTTTGAATGCAGATCTTATTTCCCGTTGAAGGTGGCGCTCGTCAGGCGGTAGGTAAGCGTACCGAGCGAATTGATGACGGGAACGCTCATCTCGAGCAAAACGTTGCGGTACGTATTTGTCACGCCGTCTGTCCGCGCGGCATAGGTGAGCGTCTGCGACTGTCCCGCATTGCTGCCGCTGTAACCGAGCGTGAACGTATATGCGTCCAGCGTATGCTCGA
Source organism: uncultured Clostridia bacterium (assembly GCA_944340685.1). Taxonomy (GTDB): domain Bacteria; phylum Bacillota; class Clostridia; order Christensenellales; family Borkfalkiaceae; genus Gallimonas. Next base: position 3,012 of record CALVLR010000049.1, read on the forward strand.
CGGAAGCGCCCTCCGTCACGGTCCCGTTTTCGTAGGCGTTGATCGCAAACGTCTGTGTGCGTTCCGCAATTTCGGGCGCGGCAGACATGGCGATCCCCGTCTGTTGCTGGGTCACGGGGTTGACGGTGCGGAAGGAGAGCGCCGAAGCGGTATTGATGCCGCGCATCGCGAAGAGGATGGTCTCGTTGTCGAGATAGGTCCCGTCTCCGGAGAGCGATACCGTCCTCTCTACGTCGGGCATTCCCTCGGGCTGGGTGTAAGTGAGGGTGACCGACGCTTCCGTGCAGTCTTCATTGTATTCGCTCGTGTAAGTATATTCGTATGTCGTGCTCGCGTCCTCAATGGAGTCAGGATAGGAATTGGTGTGCGAGGGAGAGTGCGAAAGGACCTTCTTTACGCTCCGCACGGGCTGCAATTCGGTGGTCACGTCCAGAAACCACACGTCGGAAATCACGACGTCGGTAAAATCCTCGCCCGTCTCGACGTTCACGTTGTATCTTCCCGTGATCGTCAGCTCGGTCGTCAGGTGGTAGCCGGCGCGCACGGTTGCGCCGATCGTGATGTTTTCGTTGCGCAGCGTCGCGGTGTAGGTGCCTTCGTCGTACTCGACGGAATATGCGTCCGTTCCCGTGCTCTCGAAAGAGACGGTATACACAAGCTCCTCATAGGTGTTTGAGATCTCCGTTGTCGTATCCGCCGCGGCATACCAGTTTGCGGAGAGCGCAAGCCTGCTCGTGCCGGAGGTGCATCCCGCGAATGCGAGCGCGGGGAGCGCAAGCGCAAGGCAGGCAAAATATCTCTTTTTCATAACAATGCTCCCGAAGAGAGAAATCCTAACCATTATAGCATATATTTTTTCGTTTGTAAAAAATTATCGCCGAAATATGCGGAAAATTTTGTGAAAAGTCACCCGAAAGTATGCTATAATGGTTGAAAAATATTGCGGAGCGTGTACATGATACGACTCATCGAAGCGCCCACCCTCGACGACGCGCTCTCCTTCCTGCGCGCGGACATCGCGCGGGAAGAGGCGCAAAGGCTCGGGCGGACAAAAAATCTCATCTTCTGCGAGGACGGGCTGACCCTGCTCGCCGAGCGCGCCGTGATCGCGGCGACGGGCGGAACATTCCGCAGCGAAGTCTCCACGTTCGCGCGCTTTCTTGCAGGCGAGCGCCGCGTCCTTTCCAAGCACGGTTCGGTCATGGCGGTCTCGGCGATCCTGACCGACCTCGAAGGGGAGCTGGGGTGCTTCTCGGCGCGCGCCGCCGAGGCGGTATACGAGACGATCGCACAGCTCTCCGCTTCCCGCGTGGATGCGCAGATGCTTCGCGCGGGCGCGGAGGGCGCGGACGGTATGCTTCGCGTAAAGCTTCTCGATCTTGCGCGGATCCTCGAGCGCTATGAGCAGTTTTTGCGCGACGGGGGGCTGCTCGACGAGAGCGGCTATCTTGCCCTGCTGCCCGAAAAAATCGCTTCGGGCGCGCTTGCGGATACGAACGTGTATTTTTTCGCCTTTCCTTCCTTCACGCGGCAGGCGGCGGAGGGCGTGCGCGCTGCGTGCGCCTGTGCCGGAAACGTGACGGGCGTCTTTCTCGGCGGGAAGGAGGCGTTCTATACGGGCGAGGGGGCGCGCGTCTTCCGCGAGGCGGCGGCAGAGTTCGGCGGGGCGGAGACGGCGCGCCTTGCCTGTTCGCTGGAAGGAGACGCAAAGCGCCTGCACAGCGCGCTCTTTTCGCCCGAGGCATATGTGCAGGGTGTGCCGCGCGCGGCGGAGCACGTCTGCGCGTTTGCGGCGGCGGACGAGGCGGAGGAGGCAGGCGCCGTTGCCGCGCTCCTCAAAAAACACGCTGCGGAGGGACTGCGCTGGAAGGATATGTGCGTATTGGTGCCCGGGGCGGACAGCCTCACGGCGATGACCGCCGCACTCGAGGCGTACCATATCCCGTACACGGCGGACGTCAAGCGGCCGTATGCGCGCCATCCCTTCTGCAAGCTCGTCGTCGACGTTTTGAGCGCCGTGGCGGACGGGTATCTGCCCGCCTCGGTGGACGCGGTGCTCTCCAACGTCTGCTTTGCGGGGAGCGACGTCTACCGCAATTATCTCATGAAATTCGGCGCGTGGCGGGGCGGCGCGCGGCGGGAGATCCGCGCGGACGCGCAGGGATTTGAAAAGGACGTCCCGCTCCTTACGGCATGCCGCGAAAAACTGCTCGCGGCGCTCGGGTGCTTCCCGCGTACGGGCAAGGGGCGGGCGTTTGTGGCGGGCGTACGCGCGCTCGCGGCGTGTGTGGATGCAGAGGCGGTCTGCACGGCGCTTGCCGAGAGCTTCGAGGGCGCGGAGAAGCGTTTTTTGTCGCTCGATCCCCTGGAAAATGTCCTCGCCGAGACGGAGACGGTCGCAGGCGGACGCACGTTCACCGCGCGCGAGTTTGCCGCGCTTTTCAGAAGCGGGACGGACGCCCTGAAAACGGCGATGATCCCCGCCTCGGCAGACGCCGTGTTTGTGGGCGACGCAACGGCGAGCCGCTTTGCGCGCGCAAAGGTGCTCTTTGTGACGGGACTGACCGACGCGCTCCCCGCCGTGAGTACGGATACCGCCGTCATCTCCGACGGGGAGATCGGGCGGCTCTCCGCGCTCAAAGTGGAGATCGAGCCTGCGATCGCCGTCGTCAACGCCCGCGCGCGGGAGGCGCTCGCACTCAACGTGTGCGCCTTTTCGGAGGCACTCTACCTCTCGCGCCCGCTGCGCAGACGGGGGGAGGAGACAGCGGCGAGCGAACTTTTGGCTTATCTTGCGCGTATCCTCACGCCCAGGCCGCTGCCGGAGCTTTTCCCTTACGATTGCAGCGAACGCACGCCCGCGCTTTTGGGGCTTCTTGCGCGCAAGCGCGCCTTTGAGGAGGGGCTTACGGACGACGCGTCCGCGTTTGCCTCGCTGTATGCCGCGCTCGGCGCGCGCGGAGAACAGCCCGCAGCCGACGCGCTGCTCGCGGGCGGCGGGAAGGCGGACGTCCCCGCCGCGGGGGAATTGTATTTTGCGGGCGAAGTTTCGCCCACGCTGCTCGAAAGTTACTTCGCCTGCCCGTATGCGGGCTTTCTGAAAAACGTTCTGCGCCTCAAAGAGCGGGAGGAGCGCCCCGTGCTTGCGCGCGATACGGGCGACTTTGTGCACGAAGTACTCGACCGCCTCGCGCCGCAGTTCAACGATCTGCCCTCGGAGGCTGCGTGCCGCGCCGCCGCCGAGGCAGAGGCGCGGGAGCTGCTTTCCACGCCCCGCTACGCGGCGTTTGCCGATACCAAGTCCGGATTATATGCCGCAGACCGCCTGTGCGCGGAGTGCGCCGCCGTTGCGGCTGCGGCATACCGTCAGCTCAGAGGCTCCGCCTTCCGTGTGCGCAAGGGGGAGGGGCGCATCGCCATTCCCGCCCTGCGTATGAAGGGGCGCATCGACCGCATCGACGAGGCAGAGGGGTACGTCCGCGTCATCGACTACAAGACGGGGCATTTCGATCCCGCCCCCGCGGCGTACTATACAGGCAGGAGTTTGCAGCTTGAGCTGTATCTTCTCGCCGCCGCCGAGGGAAAAGCGCCCGCGGGCGCGTTCTACTTTCCCGCCGAGGATAAATTCACCGCGGAAGGGGACGCCAAATTCCGCATGCAGGGATTTTTCAACCGCGACGAAGCCGTCCGCGCGCTCATGGATACGTCCGCGGCGGGCGATCTCTACGAGGATACCGCCGCGCGCGGCATGGAAGAGGAAGACTTCAGGGCGTTTCTGGAGTATTCCCGCCTCGTCTCTCTGCGCGCCGAGGAAGAGATGAAGGCGGGCAACGTGCGCCCCTCGCCCTATGAGGGCGCCTGCGCCTACTGCGCCTTCCGCGGCGCGTGCGGGTTTGTGGGGGAGCCGCGCAAGGAGAGCGGTGTGACCTGCGAGGCGATCGCCGCCGTCGCGCGCGGCAAAGGAGGTGCAAAATGAGCGTTTCCCTGACGCAGGAACAGGCGCGCGCCGTTGCGGCGCGCGGCAACGTCATCGTCTCCGCTTCGGCGGGGAGCGGCAAGACGTTCGTCATGATCGAGCGCCTCGTCTCCCTCGTGCTGGGCGGGACGGACGTGAAGAATATCCTCGCCGTCACATTCACCAACAAGGCGGCGGCGCAGATGCGCGAGCGGCTGAGAAAGGCGCTTCTGGAGGGGATCGGGAGCGCGGAAGGGGAGCAGCGCGAACGGCTCAAAGCGCAGCTTGCCGACCTTCCGCTCGCCGAGATCAGCACCATTCACGCCTTTTGCGCGCGGCTGGTGCGCTCCTATTTCTACGCGGTGGGGGTGGATCCCGCCTTCCGCGTGGTCGGGCCGGACGACGCCGCGTGCATGGAACTTGCTTCGCGGGCAATGGAGCAGGTCTTTGAAGAGGCGTACGAGGCGGAGAGCGGGGAATTTTCCGCGCTGCTTGCCGTCTACTTCCGCAAAAAGAAGGACGACGCGCTCAAGACCGTCGTGCGGGAAGTGCATGCGAAGGCGCGCGGGCTGGCGGGGTACCGCGAAAAGCTCGCCGCCATGGGCGGGGAAGACGCGTTCGAACGCGTCTGCGCAGAGCTCTTTCAGGGGTATGCCGCGCGGCTTGGCGTGATCCGAGCGGGGCTATCCGCGCGTGCGGCGCAGTATGCGGCGCTCGGCGAGAAAGCAGCGGCGTTTGCACAGTCGCTGGAAGCGTTTTGTGCCTCGCTCATCGGCGCGGGGGAGCTCTTTGCCATGCGCGGGCAGGCGCAGGCGGCGGAGTTTGCCCGCACGCCCGTAAAGCGCAACATATCGCCCGAGGAGCGCGCCGCGCTCGGCTATCTCTCGGGCGCCCGCAAGGAGATCAAGGCGCTCTGCGAGGAACTTAGCTCTTTCGCTTCCCGCGAGGAGGAACACGCGCGCTATCTGGACGCCAACGCCCGCGCCGCCGCGCTCGGCGGGCTTGTGCTCGCCTACGACAGGGCGTACGAAGCCGAAAAGCGGGAAGCAGGCGTGCTCGACTACAACGACCTCGAACAGTTTGCGCTCGATCTTCTGGAGGGGAGAGATCTCTACAACAGGAGCGCAGAGGAGAGCCGCGCGCTCTCCGCGCGCATCCGCGAAGAGCTCCATGCAAAGTACGCCGCCGTTTTTGTTGACGAATATCAGGACGTCAACCCCGTGCAGGACCGCATTCTGACGGCGCTCGGGGGCGACGACGTCTTCTTTGTGGGCGACGCGAAGCAGGCGATCTACGGCTTCCGCGGCAGCAATTCGCAGTTTTTCGAGGAGAAGGAGACTTCGCTCCCCGTCTCGCTGCGGCTCTCGGCGAACTTCCGCTCCGCTCCCGCGGTGCTGGACGCGGTCAACCGCGTCTTTTCGGCGCTGCTGCCCGACTACGTTCCCATGCAGGGCGGCGAGCGCTACGGCGTTCACAGGGGCGAGGTCAAACTCCACTTTGTTGCCAAAGAAAAGCGGGAAAAGTCCGCGCCCGAAGCGGTGTATTCCGTGCTCGAACACACGGGCAGGGCAAAGAGCGACCCGCTCGCCGAGCGCGTCGCCGATCTCGTGGAGGAGGAGCTGGGCGGCGGCAGATGGTACGACGCGGACGAAAAGGACGAAAAAAAGCGCGAAAAACCCGTCACCTTCGGCGATATTGCCGTGCTCACCCGCCGCAGGGCGGGAGAGGCGGAGAAGATCGTGTACGCGCTCGCCGAGCGCGGCATTCCCGTCTCGACGGCGGCGGAGGTCAATATCTGCGACTTCTTTGAGGCGCGGCTCATCCTCGACTGGCTCTCCTACCTCGATAACGCCGCGCAGGATATTCCGTTCGTCACGGCACTCCTGTCGGCGGCGGGGAACTTTACGGAGGCGGAACTCGCCGCGGTACGCGCCCGCGGCGGGGCGGGAAAAACAGACTTCCGCACAGCTTTTTGCGACTATCTTACGGCGGAGGACGACGAGATCGCCCGCAAGGGGAGAGCGTTCCTCGCGCTTTCGGAGCGCCTGCGTGCGCACAGCCGCATCCGCACGGCGGAGGAGGTGATCGGCGAGCTTCTCTCGCTCGGCTTAGAGGCGCAGATCGCCGCCAAGGCGGGGGGCGAGAGCCGCCTCGCCCGCGTGCGGCGGCTCGCCGCAGAGGGCGCCGGAACCGACGTACACACCTTTCTCGCGCAGCTGCGCGCCACGGGCTTTCATCTCGGGTTTTCCGAGAGCGGCGGCGAGGGGGCTGTGCGTGTGGTGACCATGCACGCCTCCAAGGGGCTGGAATATCCCGTCGTCATCCTTGCGGGAACAGACGTAAAATTCCGCGGCGGCGAGGAGCGCGACGAGGTGCTCTTCACCGAAAAATATCTCGCCGCACCCAAGGCGTACGATGTGGAACAGAGGCTCGTCTACGGCACCGTGCTCCGCCGCGCCGCTTCGCGCGCCGAACTCGAAGAGGAGCGCAAGCAGGAGCGCAATCTGCTCTACGTCGGCATGACGCGCGCCCGCTACCGCCTGCATGTCCTCTTCAAGGAAGGGGACGGCGGCGCGCTCTCGCCGCAGTTTGCAAAGTGTTTCGCCGACTTCTTCGACTTCGGCGCGCTCGCCGATCTTGCTGCGCCCGCATCGGAGCAGCTGCGCCCGCCCATGCAGCGCCGCGCCCTCACCTGGCAGCCGGACAGCGGGCTTGTGTCGCGCATCCTCGATGTCTATCAGAAGTCCTATGCGTTTGCGGCGAGCACCCGCCTTCCCGTCAAGAGTTCGGCGACCGAGCTCCTCGGCGAAGGCGCGCACCATGTCCGCGCGGGAGACAAACAAATACCCATGTACGAGATCACGCCCGAAGAGGACGTCTCGACCTCGCGCGAGGAGGGCATCGCCTACCATGCCTTTCTGCAGCATGTCGTGTTCGGACATGGCGGGGCGGAAGAGCGTGCGCGCATGGCGCGCGAGGGCGTGCTCCCGCCCGAGCAGCTCGCCCTTTTGCACGACGACCAGCTCGAACGTATCTTATCGCTGCCTTGTCTTGCTTCGCTGGCGGGGAAGAGGATCCTGCGCGAACAGACCTTCCTCGTCGCGCTGCAGGCGGACGAGATGCTCCCCACGGACGCGGCGGATGAGATCGTATTCCAGGGCGCCATCGATCTTTTGTGCGAGGATGATCAGGGGTATCTCATCATTGACTACAAGTACTCCGCGCTCTCCGATGCGGCGCTCAAAGAAAAATACGGCGTGCAGATCGCGCTGTATAAAAAGGCGGTCGCCCGCGTCATGCGGGTGGACGAGCGGACGATCCGCGCGCGCATCGTCAACATCGCGCGCTGCCGCGAGATCGAAATGTGAGGTTTTTCGTCCGTTTTCGGCAAATCATGCCGCCATCCGACGGCGGGAGAGGGGTATCCTCAAAGGAAGGCTTTTCAGGAAAGGTTTATTATGGAAATTTTACGCGATCTCATTTCCGCGCTCTCGGGAACGCCCGCATGGGTGCCGCTTGCACTCTTCCCGGGGCTTCTCATCGCAGCCGCCGTGCTCTTCACCGTCTTTGGCGGGCGGAGGGCATACGTCTGCGTCGCCGCGGCGCTCGGGCTGGCGGGCTTTGCCGTTATGTGCTGCAAGGGAACGCTCTCCGAGGCGCTTTTCTGCCTTGCCGTCTTTACGGCGGCAGCGGCGCTTCTGCGCCTTCTTTTTTTCCTGCCTCGTCCGCACAGAACGCGGAAGGAGGCGCGCAAGGGCAGAGAGGAGCGCATGTACGAGCGGTTCCGCGAGGCGCTGTCGGAAGTGCCCGACCGCCCTGCGCCGCAGCCCGCCAAGGTGTGCTGCTTCGAGGAGGAGCCGCCCGTTGCGGCTGCGCCCGATGCATCTTATGCCGAGAGTCTGCTCGCAAAACTGCAAAAGGAGAAGCTCTCGCCGACCG
>CALVLR010000050.1 GCA_944340685.1 uncultured Clostridia bacterium
ACATCGCCGTATGGTTGCGGGGGCAGGATTCGAACGTGCGACCTTCGGGTTATGAGCCCGACGAGCTACCTGGCTGCTCCACCCCGCGATGTTGGTATCCGGATGACCGAATAGCTTATTCATTGTAGCGGAACAAGAGGCGTTTGTCAACCGTTTTTGGAAAAAAAATAAAATTTTTTTGATTTTTTTCGTCCGGTGACGGACGCGTCCGCACGCTCAGAAGATGTCGTGCGCAACAGGCTCATAAAAATAACGCCCGACCTCCTCCCCTTTTGCAAATGCCAGAATCCACATGAGCTTGGCGACGGTTGCCTCCAACGTCATGCAGCGCGCTTCCAGTACGTTCCCGCAGGCGCGGAGTTTTCTGCCGACGGCATAGGTATCCATGGCGCTCCCCTCCCGCTCGACCTGCGTGGTGAGCACCGCCGTTTTCCCCTTTTCCAGAAAGGCTTTGAGGCGGGCAAAGAAGGCGTCGTTGTCGTAGTTGGGAAGCCCGCCCGCCCCGAACGACTCAATGACAAGCCCGTCGCAATGCGCTTCGAGATAATCGAAGATGTCTGCACGGATCCCCGGGACCATTTTGAGGACGAACACGTTTTCGTTGAGCGCGCGGAAAAAGCGCGGCTTGCCCGTGCATTTTTCTTCGATGTAATAGAACGGCTTCCCCTCCCGCATGACGGCAACGGCGGGGTAATCGATACTCGAAAAGGCGTTAAAGCTCCGCGTGCGCGTCTTTTTGGCGCGCGTGCCTAAAATAACGTTGCCGTCGAAGACGATGTGCACGCCGGAAGCGCCGTCGTCCGCGCAGTAAAAGAACGCGTCCGCGAGGTTGCGGCGGGCGTCGGTATCGCGCGTGTAAACGGATTTTTGCGAACCCGTCAGCACGATGGGTTTGGGACTGTTCTGAACGAGATAGCTGAGCGCCGCGGCGGTATATGCCATCGTATCCGTCCCGTGCGTGACGACAAACCCGTCGTAGGCTGCGTAGTTCTCTTCAATGAGTTCTGCAATGGCAAGCCAATGTTTTCCGCAGACGTTGGTGCTGTCGAGATTGAACGGCTGCACCGCCGTGACGGCGCAGGTGCGCGCGACCTCGGGTACGCACTCCAGAAGTTCCTTGGAGGAGATGACGGGCTCCAGCCCGTTCCCCGTATTGCGGGAGGCGATCGTGCCGCCCGTGGCGATCATGAGAATGTGTTTCATCGTCTTTTGCAGTATGTGTAATCAGCGCAGTTTTTGCCGAAGGCGGGCAAGTTCGCCCTCCGTGAGTTCCACAGGCGGAAAAACCAAAGCACCATGTCCGCGATCGGGCGCGGCGCCCCCCGCCATGCCCGCGGGAAAACGCACTTCCGTAACGCCCGCGTTGCGGAGCAGAAATGCCCCCGCCATGTCTGCTTCTGCGCCGTAAATGAGCGCGCAGCCGCGCTCCGAGGCGAGCGCACGGAGGATCTCCGCGAGCCCGTCCTCCTCCGCAGTATAATACGCCGAAACGCCGTAGCCGGCAAGCGCGCCGCGCGCCTGCGCTGAGGCGGTCTTTCCGATGAGCACGCGCCCGAAGCGTGTATAGTGTTTTTCGTCATACCGTACGCCGCCGAGTTCCAGAAACGCTTCGCCGCCTGTCCGCAGCAATCGCGCGCCGTCCTTCGCCGCGATGCGTTTGAGAAAGCGCAGATCGTAAGGAGCGTCCTTTGCTTCCGCCTCGAATACGCGCTCGACGACTGCCCTCTGCAGACGGTCGTGAACGCCGACGGGCGCAAGGACGCGTTCGCCCGCCCTGAGCGGGAATCCGCTCTCGTACCAATACGTGCGGTCGCAGATGTTTGCATCCTCCGCAAAGCGGAGAGCGGCAAAGGTCACCATTCGTTGGGAAAGGGCGGATTCTCCTCCAGCCACCAATCCTCGTAATATTTCACATACTGCGAGCAGCTCTCGCTGACGTCGTCGTTGAGCGGAAGACTGCTCTGTTCCCAGAACGTCCTGACAAATTCCTCGCACGACGGCACGCTGACTTCGGCAAGGAATTTTGCGCCCAGCTCGACAATGTTTTCCGGCCGTTTTTTACAGGTGCGCACCGTCTCCTCGAGGCGGCGGTTGCATGGAAAGATCGCGCGGTTTTCGATGAGGATGAGCCGATAGACGCTGTACACGATCTCCTGCGCGAGGTGCGCCCGCATGTAAGCATTCTCTTCGGGTATGATATGCAGGAAATAGCCGCGGTTGAGCTGCAAATTGGCGCAAAAACAGGCGATCTTTTCTGCCACGGTATGCTCGGGATAGGCGGCGATCGCCCCGACAAGGGCGGGGATCTCGGGATCCGTCGTACACATGACCTGCGCCTTTACATAGGCGTTGCGGGTGGGTTCGCTCGCGAACTGTGCCGCGCGCTTTAAGATCGCTTTCGTCTTGTATTTGATATCGAAATAGCCGCCCTCGTAGGTGCAGTGCCCGGGGATGACCTCCGCGAGGCGGTTCTCCGCCGCAAGCGCGGCATATTTTTCTTCCGTGACGACAATGATCGCGTCGATATCCGAATCGGGACGGGCGTTGCCTTTGACGGTGGAGCCGTCTAAAACGACGGCGATAACGCCCTCCTGCCCCTCGAAGTATTCTCTGAGCTTCTGCGCACTCTCTTCGTGGTGCTTGTACATGATTTCCTCCGCAACAAGATTCCTGCGGTATTATATCATACTCCCTTTCCGTTCGCAAGGGAAAACGTGCGGAAATTTAAGCGGAATGCGTATGCGCGTCATCCTTCCCCTTCTCCAATATCGCGGCGCTGCGGGAAGCAGCGGAGAGCGGAACATTGTCCTCTGCAGAGATCCTGCCTCCCTCCTGCGCGGCGCGCATTTTCGGATATTCCGTCGCGCAGACGATGCAGGCAGCGAACAGGAATGAAACGACAAATGCCGCGGCGCCCGCAAGAAAAACGTTGACGTCTCCTTCAGCGAGGGGAGCGCGCGTCTCGTATGTTGCCCAGGTATTCCCCTCATAAATCGCAGTCGTCACATCTTTGAGCGTCCGGGCGGCAGCGTTCAGCGCAGCATACTGCACATCAAGCGTCTCGGCAAATGCCTTTACGTTTGCGCTGCTGAGACTACCGCTCCCGTCATCCGTATCGGAAAGGGCGAAAGCGCCGATCTGAGAAGCAATTGTCGCGTTGCGGACAAGATATTCTTCCAGCAGACTTTCCGACGCGGTCCCGCCGCCGCGAAAACTCGAAATGATCGACGCATTCAGCGTATACTCGGCTTTCAGCGAAGCGCGCTCCGCTGCGACTGCCGCCTCGATCTCTTCCTCTGACCCTGCAGCCAGAACGATGGGACCGTAGCCGCCCTGTTCGCATTCCTGCGCAAGGCTCTCCTGCAGGCTGCTCCCGAGCAGAACGCTCGTTTCGGCACGGTAATTCCCGAGCGTTCTGCTCACCCCGTCTACCGTGACGATGTAGGCGGACGAATAGCGGGAGACCCAGCTGTCGTATCCTGTCATAAGCGTAGAACGGAGCGAACGGAGCATATACAGCCGTTCTTCGAGAGACGCCGCCTGATACGCCGCATGTTCCACGCTGTAATCGAGTGCGGCTGCGCTTGAACGCAGTTTTTCAAGCATGCCGTCCGTCAACGCGCGCAGAAACATTCCCGCTTCTTCGGCGTCGGAAAAATACTTTCCCTTCACGCGCAGCGTATATACGCCGAGATAGCGGCTGTTCGATTCCCCATCCGTCGAGGAAGATACGGAGATGGCGTCCGATTCGAGCATTTGCTCTGTATCCAAGCCCGAAAAACGGTCATCGCTTTTTTTCGCCGCGGCAAGCGCTTCCTCCGAGATCATATCGCTGTAATAAAAGGGCGTTCCGTCCGCATATTGCTGGGAAGACGCAGCCGGCGTAGCAAGCGCGAACGTCAGACTGTAATATGTGGACCTCGGGTTGAGCACGAGCGCCACCAATGCAACGGCCGCTGCCGTAACAAGTGCGGACGCAAGCAAAATCGCTAAGAACCGCCTTTTTACCATACGGAAGATCTCCCCGAAGGTGATCCCATTCTCTCTTTCCTCTTCCATTTCGTTCTCCTGAATCTCTTTTTTCCCGCGGGGGAAGGCGTTCCGCACTCCTCTCCCCGCATGAAGGAGCGCGCTATTCTTTTGAGAAGCACGAAGAGACCGCGCGGCGGCGCCGCACGGTCTCTTCTTTGGTATCTTCTTGAATTTTTCTTTTGTAACGCGTTTATTCCATCTCGATGCGGGCGAGCAGCGATTGATTTCCGATCGCCCTGCCGCCGCCGAGCACAACAGCCATCTGCGGATCGCCCGTGACGTGTATCTCCATGCCCAGCTTGTCCGCCATATAATCTCCGAATCCCGCAATACCGGCGACTCCTCCCGCGAGGAATACGCCGTTTTTCACCATGGCGGCGGAGACCTCCGCAGGGAGCTTGCGCAGCACCAGGCCCGCATACTCCGCGATCTTATCGGCATAAATGCGGATCGGAAAGAGAATGTCGGAGGAAGATACGGCGACCGAACGGGGATTGCCCGTCGTAATATCGCGCCCGTTGATGATGGTGCTCTGATTGTCGCTGGGAATGAGGCTCCCCACGGTATTTTTCAGCTTTTCGCTCGTCTGCGAACCGATCTTGAGATTGTACGTCTCGGCAATGTGGTCGATGATATGTACGTCCATATTGTTGCCGCCCACGTTCATCGTAAGCCCCGCAATGACGCCGTCCAGCGAAAAGACCGCCGCACTCGTTTTGCCCGCGCCGATATCGAGCGCAAACACGGGATTGGACTCGGAGAGCGGGACGTCCTGCCCGAGCGCGACGAGATAGGGCGTCTCGGCAAAGCGCACGCGGGACAGGCCCACCGACTTTGCCACACGGCAATATTTCTCGCGCAGCTGTGCAGAGGCGGCGCAGGGCACGCAGAAGAGCACCTCGACGGCAAACGTGCGCCGCACGATCTTGCCCAGAAAATATTCGAGCAGCGCCGCGGCATAGCGTTCGTTGACGATCTCCCCTTCATAGACGGGAAAGCATACGTCGGTAAGTTCCGCCGTCTTGCCCAGAAGCCGCTTTGCCTCGTTGCCGAACGCGCGGATCTCCCCCGTCTCCTTCTGTACGGTGACGCAGGTCGATTCGGCGAGCACGATGCCGCTTCCGATCTTGTAAATTTTCGTGACCGAAGTCCCGAAGTCAATGGCAAGTTTGAGCATGATGTTTCCTTTGTCGATTTCAGATGATGCCGGCTTCATGCAGCAGCGCTTTCAGCCGCTCCATGGGAAGCCCCACGACATTTGTAAAACTCCCCTCGTATTTCTCCACGAGCGGATAGCCGTCCTGGATCCCGTAAGCGCCCGCCTTATCGAGCGGAAGCCCGCTCTGCACATACGCCTCGATGAGTTCTTCTTCGAGGTCGCGGAACACGACGCGCGTTTCCACGACGTCGGAGAATTTCTTTTCGGGCGTGACGAGACACACGCCCGTATAGACGGTATGCGCTTTTCCGCTGAGGAGCCGCAGCATCGCGCGCGCCTGAGCCGCGTCCTTCGGCTTGCCGAGAATGCGGTCGCCGAGCGCGACGACGGTATCGGCGCCGAGTACGGCGCAGTCCGGATTGCGGGAAGCTACGTCCGCCGCCTTCCCGCGGGCGAAAAGGAGCGCCGTATCACGCGCGGAAAGCCCCGCATCCTCTTCCGAGAAATGCGAAGGCTCCACGGGAACATCGCGTATGAGTGCGCCGAGCAGCTCTTTTCTCCTCGGCGAATTGCTGGCAAGAATAAGTTTCACAGGATCTCGAGGTTTTTCTTGAATGTGCGCTTGAATTCAGGCCCCGCCGCCATCGCCTGCCTGATCTCGAGCGCCGCGTCGCCGGAAAGCTCCGTCTTCATGATGACGGAATCGCCCAGAACGTCGCAGTTGATGCCCGTAACGACGCCCATTCCGCTGCGGTCGAGCGCCTCGCCGATGCGGAGGAGCACGCCGAGCTTTTTGACGACGTCGAGATCTTCTTCCGTGACGATGTCGCGGTATCTCGCCCACTCGGCGGCGTTGACGTCCTCTTTCTTATGGCAGCCCGCCACGAACGCCGCAAGGACGATCTCACGGTGCGTCGCGCCGCAGATGCCCGCGTTGAGGATCATATAGCGGCTGTGCTGCGCGTGGCTGTAGTAGCGGACGCGCAGCCCGCAGTCATGCAGGCTCGCGGCGATCTTGAGTACTTTGAGATAGACGCGCGGGAATTTGTGCAGCACGCGCAGCTGTTTGAAGAGCTGGATGGAGAGCCGCACCGTGTGTTCGACGTACTTTTCGTCGCACCCGTAATACTTGACGAGGGTGTTGAGCGAATAGCCCAGAACGTCGAGGATCGGGCGCTCCACCGTCTGCGGGACCGCCTGATTGAACATGATGCCCTCTCGGAGCCCGTATCCGCCGACGGTAAACGACTCGATATGCAGATAGTCGGTGAACGATTTGATGATGGCGAGCGCGGCGGGCATAATATCCGCGCGGGCGGGAGAAAGCCCGCGGATGCGCTTGCGTTTTTCCACGTCCAAGACGCGCACCATCTCGTAGATAGACCGGAAGTCCTCCACGGCAAACGAATAATTGTGCACCGTATTCAGCGGGTACTTGCGCACAAGACGATGAATTTTATAGAGATTGCGGAACGAGCCGCCCACGCCGATCATCTGGACGTCCGGTTCGACCTCGGAGAGCCACTCGATCTTTTTGAACTGCTCCGTAAAAAATTCTTCGATCTTCGCCGTCTGCTCCTCGGGCGGAACGCCGGGATCGGCAAACAGATCGGTCAGCGTAACGGCGCCGAATGCCAGCGTGGCATAGTGGAGAATATTTCTGCGGTTGTAATAGATGATCTTGGTGCTCCCGCCGCCGATCTCCAGAATAATCCCCTTGGGAATATCCATGGAATTGATGACGCCGCGATAGACGAGGGTCGCCTCTTCCTCTTCCGATAAAACATCCACCTTGATGCCGCACGTCGCCTGGATCTCATCCAGAAACGAGCGCTGATTTTTCGCACGGCGGACGGCGGCGGTCGCCACCGCAATGATCCGCTCCACGCCGCTTGCGTCGCACAGACGCTTGAACATTTTCAGCGTGCGGATGGTCTCCGCAACGCGCTGCGGCTTCAAAAATCCGTCCCTGTCCATATCCTACCAGAGGCGGACGCTCTCTTTGAGCTCATCCTCGACCATAAAGTGATTCTCCCCGAACAGCTGCACAATGACAAGGCGCGCGGAATTGGAACCGAGATCGATGATCCCGATCTTCTCCGCCGGCCTTGCCTGCGATTCGACGATTTTTTCCATGACGTTCCAACCTTTTTCCGTGTGATTTTCGGGCCTGCCCGCCCGATCAGGAGAACGCGGGCTTACACAACACTGCCCCTATTCTGTATTTTGAACTCTCATCTATTTTATCACAGGATAGCAGGTTTGTCTATACCCTTTTGAAAAAAAATTTCGCGAAAATTTGTCATTTTTTCGTAGATTTTCGCGTAAAAAGTGCGTCCCGCAGGCGAAAAAGCGCAAGAATGACAAGGAATATGCCGAAACCCTTTTCGAGCGCGTCAGACGGGACGGCGGCGGCAAGCAGCGAGCCGAGCGCGGAAAACAGGAGCGCCGGCACGATGAGCGAAAACAGCCCTCCGCCCCGCACGAGTCCGGCTTTCGCATGCACGGTGAGCGCAAGCGCCGCCATGGGGAGGAAGGAGACGAGATTGACGCCCTGCGCCGCCGCCTGGTCGACCCCGATGAGCGTGAGGAGCGGGATGAGCGCCGTGCCGCCGCCCATTCCCATGCCGCCCAGAAGCCCGCCCGCAAATCCGCAGGCAAGAAGAAGCAGAAACGCCATTACAAAAGCGCCTTCCCGCCCGCGACGAACATGAGCAGGGCAAAGAGCAGCGAAAGCGCGCGCGGCGGCAAAACGGGCAGCAGTTTTGCGCCGAGATACCCTCCGGCAAGCACGCCGAGGCCCACGGGCAGAAGGATCGCCCATGGGACCAACCCCGCCCAGAGGTAGACGACCGCGCTCACGAGCGACGCGGGCAGAATGAGCGCGATGGCGGTCGCGTGCGCCTGCGTTTCCCCTTTTTTTTCAATGCGTTCCAGAAGCGGCACGGCGATCATGCCGCCTCCGCCCCCGAATACGCCGTTTGCCGCGCCGACGGCGCTCCCGCCCAACGCCCGCTGCCAGAACTTTCCTTTCTGCGCCATTTTTCAGATCCTCCCGCTTTCCCGCGTCCGCTTTGCGGGAAAGCACCCGAAAACAGTTTGCATGAAAAACAGAAAATTTTTCCCCGAATACACGATTTCATCTCGAATTTCACGCGGAATTGCTTGCTTTGCGTGCCGTTTTATATTAAAATAGAGAAGTATTTCGAAAAATCGGCGAAGACCGCCCACGTCGGTTTTTGCCTCCAAAAGGAATTGATATGGCACATTATTTCGGAAAAGAAAAATGGAAGCGCCGCTCTGTTCTGGCGCTCTCCGTTGCGCTCACCGCAAGCCTTTCGCTCGGTCTGTTCGCCGCCTGCACGGGAACGACGGACGACACGACGGACGAGGACGATGAGACGACGACCACCCAGACGGATACCCAGACGATCCGCAACGGCAATTTCGAGTTTTACAGCGAGATGGATGAAGATCTTGCAGACAAGCGCGATCTCATCTCCTCGCCCAACAACTGGACCTTCTCTTCCGGTTCGCCGACTTCGGACACTGCTTCGGGCATCATCGACGTATCCGAATGGACGGCGCTGACGGTCTCGGGCAGTCCGTATTTTTCGGGGGTCAGCTCTGCCGTCGCCGAGATGGACGACGATGAGAAGGATTCCTATTTTACGGAACACCTCTCCGAGTTCGTCGCCCACTGGGAAGACGAAGAGGTGACCGTATACGACCGCCTCAAATTCTATTCCGATTTTGAAGACCAGATCGACGATACGGACCTGCTCCCCTCCGATTCCGACGCTGCGGAGCTGTTTGCAGACTACACCTATTCCATCGACTTTGAAGATGTGGAATATCTCTCCGGACTGGAGACCCCCACCGCGCGCACCGACGCGGCGGAAGATGAGACCGCCGTCCTCATGATCCACAACCGCCGCACCTCCGACGGCGTCGTCGGTACGGGGCAGCACTATACCTCGGGCACCACGATCACGCTGGAAGCGGGCACGTCCGCCGAGCTCTCCGTCTGGGTCCGCACGGAGGCGCTCGAATACGGCTATGAGGACAATACGGCGTCCCCCCGCTCCGGCGCGTACATCGAAGTTGCGCAGACCGTGGGCGGCACCTCGCTTGACGACTGGCGCATCGAAAATATCCGCACAGACGGCGAGTGGCAGCAATACACGCTGTATCTGTGCGCAAACTCCTACGCCGAGACGACCTTCACCGTTGCCCTCGGTCTGGGCGGCGGCACGACGGACGACCGCTACGAATCCATCAACGGCTATGCGTTCTTCGACGATCTCACCTGCACGGTCATTTCCAATGCGCAGTACGAGGTCAGTACGTCCGGACTCAGCGAGAGCTACACGGCGGACCTCAACAGCAGCGAGGAAGCTAAGACGTTTGACGACAGCGCGTTAAAGAGCAATTCGGGCTATGCGCGGACATTTGCGCTCGACCTGTATATGCCCCTTGAAACGCTGGATCTCTACGACGAAGGCAACTATACCTTCTCCGCAGGCGTTACGACGGAAACTTCCGGCAGCAGGACGTATTCCTCGAAAGTGGAAAGCAATATCGGCTCTTCCTCCGTCAGCACCGACAGACAGAGCCTGATCGGGATGTACACCTACAGCGATCTTCTGCAGCAGGCCGAGAGCAATCTTTACCTGAAAAGCCTGACGACGACGAAAGAGAACGGCGGCACGGGCGATTTTACGGGCGGATTCCCCTTTACCGCCGCGGACGGCTCGAGCCTGAACGACATCAGGACGATCCTGCTCCTCTCGACCAACGGCGCGGCCTATACCGCAAAGCTCTCCGTCCCCGACAGCAACTCCGAGGAAGATTTCACGCTCGGCAGCAATGAGTATATGCTCGTCTCCTTCTGGGTGAAGACGAGCGCGATCAGAAGCGGCGCAACGGGCGCTTCCGTCACCCTTGTGGACGGCGAGAACCGCACCGTTATCGAGGCGTTCGATACGACTACGGCGGACACCGTCGACATTGACGACGACACGACCGACATCTATAACGGCTGGGTACAGTGCTTCTTCTACGTTGCGAACGAGACGGATACGGAAAAGACCTTCTCGCTCGAATTCCACTACGGTCCGACTGACGTTGCAAGCGCTGCCACGAGCGCCTATGCGGACGGGTATGCGGCGTTCACGAACTTTGAGATCAGCGTGATGACCTCCACACAGTACGAGTACGCGGCTTCTACCGACTATGCGCAGAAGGTCTCCCTCACGGGCGACGTGGACAACGACTCGCAGTTCGATTCCGTTTCCGCAACTTCCGATATTGAAAAATCGCTTGCAAAGCCCTCTTCGTTCATGGGCGTGCTCGCCGGAAGCAATGTGCTCGTCCCCGGGACGGACGAAAAGCCCGCTCCCGAAAATGCAGTGCCGGATGGCGTATATACGGGCATGCTCAACGCGCAGTATGCGGATAACTATTTCAGCTCTGCAGACAAATGGGCGGAAGAACTCAAAAACGTGACGGGTACCTCCGGCTATACGGGGACTGCCGAGGAATGGTGGAGAGCGGTATTCGGCAGCGGCACGACGGGCGCCCGCGTTGCAAATCAGCCTCTCGCGATCTACAACAGCGGCAGCGAAGCCGTCTCCTCGTACGGCTATATCCTGCGCTCTTCGGTGAGCGTCGCCGAGGATACCACGCAGCGCATCTCCGTGCGCGTGAAACTCTCCTCGGCCGCGACCGCGACGGTATACCTCATCGATACCTCCGACGCAAAAGCAGGCTACAACAACACCCTTACCCCGACCATTCCCAATGTCACCTACTGGTATGACGACGACGGGAATATCCTGCGCATGGATCCGACGAGCGACGATTTCAACGCCCGTGAAGATACGCTCTACTACCTTGCCGACAACGGGCTCTACTATGCGGCGGGTACGAGCGAGGACGACGCGGACGTCGTGTACTACGCGAACCTGCACAACTACGACAAGGACGAAGAAGGCAACTATGTAACGAGCGACGGAACGATCGCCTTCTACTACAATGCGGCTGACGGAAACCATTACGCCTACCGTACGGAGACCGGCCTCAACAGCTACAGCTACTCGCAGGTCGTGCAGAACCTTCCCACGACGGACGAAGAAGGAACCTCGATCGTCCGCTACGAAGCGCCCGCAGACGCCTCCGCATACGGCACCGCGATCACGGTCAACGGGTCGGCGGAGAACGACGGCTGGGTAGAGGTCGTATTCTATGTGCAGACGGGCAACGAAGCGAAGGATTTCCGCCTCGAAGTCTGGGCGGGCAGCCGCGACAACTCCACCGACGGCATTCCCGCAGACGGCTATGTGTTCTTCGACGATTACGTCTCCGAAACCACTTCCGACTACGATACGCTGCTCGATGAAGCGGTCGACGATCTCATGCAGGTTCCCGAGAACATCTCTCCGGACGACGACACCAAGCTCACGAGCGAACATGCCCTCTATTATACCTACACCTTCTACGATGCGACGGACTATCTCCGTTACGACGTCAGCGAAGATGAAGACGGACTTGGCAATCCCTACGGCTCGTACACGCAGTCCTCGTACAGCGAAGAGATCGTATGGCTGCAAAACGGCACGACGATGTTCCTCAATTACGGCGCGACCGACGTGACCGTGGAACAGGACGATCTCGGTTCAAGCGACGATACGGAAACGGACGATACGACGGATACGACCTCGGATACCAATATCTGGCTGATCATCTCTTCGAGCATCCTTGCAGTTGCGCTCCTCTTCACGGTGATCGCGATCATCGTACGGCGCGTCCATGCAAAGGTTGCAAAGAATGCCAAAGTCAAGCCCGCGAAAGCACCTAAGGCAAGCGCGGCAAAGCCCGTAAAACCGGTGAAGCCCGCCGAGCCGGAAGCGCCCGAAACAACGCCTGACGAAGACGCACCCTATAACGACTGATAAGCCGTAAAAACAGAGAGCCTCGGGCAAATGCCCGAGGCTCTCTTTGATAAAAGCTATGTATGATAAAAGCGCCGCGGCATTTCTCGCCGCGGCGCTTCCGATAGCGTTAATTGTTGAGTGGAACGGGGCGTTTTGCGCCGACAAAGATCACGCCGAGCGTCCCGGGGCCGCAGTGGGCGCCGATGACAGGACCGACGATCTGGCGGACGATATGCGCGTTCGGGCGCTTTTCGAGCACCATGTCGCGAAGTCTGTCGCCTTCCTCCGGACAGTCGGCGTCCACGATATAGACGCTGTATTTGTCTTCGTCTTCGAGTTCGGTAATGATCTTATCTGCAAGGGTGCGGATCGCCTTCTTTCTGCCGGAGATCTTCCCCAGGACGGTGAGTCCGCCGTCCGCGCCCATGGAGAGGAGCGGTTTGAGACCGAGGATCGTCCCCGCGACCGCCGCGATGCCCGAGCATCTGCCGCCGCGCTTGAGGTGCATGAGATCGTCTACCGTGAAATATACGCAGACGCGGTTTGTGAACTCTTTCAAAAATGCGAGGATCTCCTCGTCGGATGCGCCCTTCTGCTTGAGCTTTGCCGCCTCCTCCATCTGAATGCCTGCGCCCAGCGAAATACTGTTGGTATCGAACACAGTGCACTTGCGGTCGGGATAGGTCTCTTTCAGCTCTTTGAGGGCAAGATCGAGAAACTGGAACGTCCCGCTGAGTTTATGCGAAAAGCTCACATACAGGACATCTTCTCCCTTTTCGAAGTAAGGGGTAAGAATGCGTTTATAATCTTCCGGATTGAGCGCCTGCGTCGTAGGGATCTTGCCGCTGCGCACAAGGTCGTAAAATTTACGGAAATCCGTATTTTCGCCGAGATCGTAATCGTACTCCTGCCCGTCTACAAAATAGGGCATGGAGATGTAATCAAGCCCGAGTTCTTTGACGCGGGTGTGCCAAAGCTCCCCGTTGGAATCACAGATGAGAACACTCATTTTCATATCCTTCCGTTTGTCATATTTTTTTATTACCTTTTTCTATTGTATCACCCGTCGGGCAAGATGTCAAGATATTCGAACTACTTTTTAACTGCCTGCCGCCGATTGACAAAACGCTCCGTGTCTGTTACAATGGCGGTATGATACGCAAACTTACCAGCGAGGACAAAGACCTCTTCCTCGCACTTTCCGCAGAATTTTACGCTTCCCCTGCCGTGGCGCACCCTGTACCCGCACAGTACCATGCGCGTGCATTCGAAGAGCTCATGCGCGCGGAAGAATACATCGTATGCTATATTCTGTGCGACGGCAATGTTCCCGCCGGCTATGCGCTCCTGCAAAAGACGTATTCGCGCGAGGGCGGCGGGCTGACGATCTGGATCGATGAGATCTACCTCCGCCCTGCATTCCGCGGGAAAGGTCTCGGGCGCGAATTTTTTGCCTTTGCAGATACGTTGGGCGCGGCGCGCTACCGCCTGGAAGTGGAACCCGACAACGCCCGCGCCATACAACTGTATGCCTCTCTCGGCTTCGAGCCGCTGCCCTACCTGCAAATGGTAAAAGAAAAAGGATAACGCACAGCAGGATAACGCACAGCGCCGCCGCGGCAACTGCCGCGGCGGCGCATTTTTGCAAATCTTATCCGATCCAATCCATAAACGCTTTCAAGGCAGACGGTACGGCATAGGTGCGGCGGATCTCATCGGCGGTCGCCCACACATACTGCGGAAGTTCGGCACGCGCCTGTACGAGCCTGCCCTGCATGCGCCACTCCACATGCGTAAAAATGTGCTTTGCGCGCTTTTCGGCGAGCACTTTGCCGAAATCGGGCGCATCCCCTTCGAAAAAAGGAAACTGCCAAAGCCCTGCAAGGAGTCCCTTCGCGGGACGCTTTTCGAGCGCGTACTTGTTGCCGCAGCGCAAAACGAGCACCGTCGCTTCCACGATTCGCCGCGCCTTTTTCCCGCTGCGGACGGGGTAGCGCTCCTCTTCGCCCGCGAGGTGCGCGCGGCAAAGCCCTGCCCACGGGCACGCCCCGCACAGCGGCGCGCCGTTGGGCACGCAGACAATGGCGCCCAGCTCCATGAGCGCCTCACAGAAGTCTCCCGTTTCGGGCGGATATGCAGCGCGGAGCAGTTCAGACCAGCGCGCCCTGGTCGCCGGCTCGTCGATGTTTGCTCCGTCCGCGTACAGGCGGCTGAGAATGCGCAGCACGTTGCCGTCCACCGCGGGTTGGGGAAGCCCGAGCGCAATGGAACAGATCGCCCCCGCGGTATAGTCGCCCACGCCGGGGAGCGCGCGCACCCCCGCGAAATCCTTCGGGAATCCCTGCTCCGCGATGATTTTTGCCGCTTTATGCAGGTTGCGGGCGCGGGAATAGTAGCCAAGCCCCTCCCAGTTTTTCAGCACCTCGTCCTCGCTTGCGCCGGCGAGCGCCTCGGGCGCGGGAAAGCGCTGCAGGAACTGCACAAAGCGCTCCTTCACCGCCTCGACGCGCGTCTGTTGCAGCATCAGCTCGGAGACGAGCACGCTGTAAAATGTGCGCGCCTTCCGCCACGGAAGGTCGCGCTTGCAAACGCGGTACCACTCCAAAAGGGGTGATACCGCGGCTTTCATCAAAGTTTCGTCCATTAAAAGAGTCCCGTGATCTTTCCGTTTTCGTCCACGTCGATGCGCTCCGCGGCGGGCACGGGAGGAAGCCCCGGCATGGTGAGAATGTTGCCCGTGAGCGCGACGACAAACCCCGCGCCCGCAGAGACCTTGACAGCGCGCACCGTGACGGTGAAGCCCTCGGGTGCGCCGAGGCGGGTCGCGTCGTCGGAGAAGGAATACTGCGTCTTAGCCATGCAGACGGGCGTATCCGCGAAGCCGAGCGCCTCGAGCTGCGCGATCTGCGCCTCTGCCTCGGGCGTGTAGGCAACATCCTTCCCGCCGTAGACTTTGGTGACGATCGCCCTGATCTTCTCCTTGATGGGCAGTTTTTCGTCGTAGCAGTAGCGGAACGCGCTTCTGTTTTCGCACAGGCGGACGACCTCGCGGGCGAGCTCCTCGCCCCCCTTGCCTCCCTCCGCCCACACGGTGGAGAGCACCACGTTGACGCCGAGCGCTTTGCAGGCGTCCATCACGAGCGCGATCTCCGCATCGGTATCGGTGGGGAAACGGTTGACGGCGACGACCGCAGGCAGCCCGTATACCTCCTTCATGTTGCGGACATGCCTTAAAAGGTTGGGAAGCCCCGCCCTGAGCGCTTCGAGGTTTTCCTCCGCGAGCGCATTCTTGGGCAGTTCTCCGTGCATTTTGAGCGCGCGCACCGTCGCGACAACGACGACTGCGGAAGGTCTCAGCCCCGCGATGCGGCACTTGATATCGAGAAATTTCTCCGCGCCGAGGTCGGCGCCGAAGCCCGCTTCGGTGACAACATAGTCGCCCAGCTTTAACGCCGTGCGCGTGGCGATGACGGAGTTGCACCCGTGCGCAATGTTGGCGAACGGTCCACCATGCACAATGGCGGGCGTATGTTCGAGCGTCTGCACAAGGTTGGGCTTCAATGCGTCTTTGAGGAGCGCTGCCATCGCGCCCGCCGCTTTGAGATCGCCCGCCGTGACGGGCTTGCCGTCAAAGGTATACCCGACGATAATGCGGGCAAGGCGCGCCTTGAGGTCGGAGAGCGAAGTCGCAAGGCACAGGACCGCCATGATCTCGCTCGCAACGGTGATGTCGTATCCGTCTTTGCGGGGCACGCCGTTCTTGCCGCCGCCGAGGCCGTCTTCGATATAGCGGAGCTGGCGGTCATTCATATCGACACAGCGCTTCCAGGTGATCTTATCTTTATCGATGCCGAGCGCGTTGCCCTGGAAGATATGGTTATCGAGCATGGCGGCGAGCAGATTGTTTGCCGCGCCGATGGCATGGAAGTCGCCCGTGAAATGCAGGTTGATCTCCTCCATGGGGACGACCTGCGCATAACCGCCGCCTGCGGCGCCGCCCTTCACGCCGAACACGGGACCGAGCGAAGGCTCCCGAAGCGCGACGACAACGCTTTTTCCGATGCGTTTCAAACCGTCGGCAAGCCCGATGGTCGTGGTCGTCTTGCCCTCGCCCGCGGGCGTGGGCGTGATCGCGGTGACGAGAATGAGTTTGCCGTCCGCCCGCTCCCGCCGCATGACGGCAAGATCGATCTTCGCCTTGTACTTGCCGTAGTATTCGATCTCGTCCTCGGAAAGTCCCGCAGCCTCTGCAACTTTGCCGATATGCCAAAGCTCGGCTTCCTGTGCGATCTCAATATCCGTTTTCATGACAATCTCCTCCCATATTCCTGCCGCCCGTTACAATCCTCTTTGTGCGAGCAAACCGAGAGAGCGGGAACTCCCACCGTCACGGCTTTGCCGCGCCGCCTCCCTCATCGAGGGAGGCAAGTGACAAATCACTCACGCAAGCAAAATCGCATTTCGCGCCCTTGCTGTTCAATTACGGGAAAAGGCGTGAAGATTTTTCGCGTCAGTTCGCGAAAAATCTGTGAGCCCTTACAATCACTTGCGCAAGGAGGGTTTCCCTGCTGTTCAATTATGGGAAAAGGCGTCACTGCGTTATGCCTTTTCCGCCTCAATTTGCGCGTGAAGCACTTCCGCGGAAAGGTGAAGGCGGCGTTGCTATTATGTTGCCATGAACGCCGCCGAGGAAAACAGGCGGTTAGCCCGAAGGGCGTACCCGCGGGTTTTCCTCCCCCTCACGGAATTTCTTTTTGTCAGTTCAAAAAGAAATTCGTGAATTATTTGAAATATCTCACCGCGCTCTCAAACAGCTTCATATCGTATTCGCCGGGGACGTTCTTATACAGTCCGTAGCCCTTGCGCTCGGCGTGCCCCATCTTGCCGAATACTCTGCCGTCGGGCGAGAGAATACCCTCGATCGCCGCCGCCGAGCCGTTGGGATTGAAATGCACGTCCATCGTCGCGTTGTCGTTCAGGTCGACGTACTGCGTCATGATCTGCCCGTTTTCGGCGAGCTTTTCGATCAGCTCCGAAGAAGCCACAAACTTGCCCTCGCCGTGCGAGATGGGCACGGAGAAGACGTCGCCGACCTCGACGCCTGCAAGCCAGGGCGACTTTTTGGAAGCGACCCGCACGCGCACGATGCGCGACTGGTGCCTTGCAATGTTGTTGTAGGTGAGCGTAGGGCAATTTTCGTCCGTCTCGATGATCTTGCCGTAGGGCACGAGACCGAGCTTGATGAGCGCCTGGAATCCGTTGCAGATACCGCCCATGAGTCCGTCGCGCGCTTCGAGGAGCTTTGTGATCTCCTCCTTCACGCGTGCGCCGCGGAAAAATGCGGTGATGAACTTGCCCGAGCCGTCCGGCTCGTCGCCGCCCGAGAACCCGCCCGGGACAAAGACGATCTGGCTTTCCGCGACCTTCCCTGCAAACTCCTCCGCCGCCCGCGCGACTTCGTCCGCCGTGCGGTTGCGGATGACGTAGATCTCCGGCTCCGCGCCTGCATCGGCAAACGCCTTCGCCGTATCGTACTCGCAGTTGGTGCCCGGGAACACGGGAATGAGCACCTTGGGGCACGCCGTCTTGAAGCTTGAGACAAGCCCGCTCTCCGCGCGGCAGGTGAACGTGGGAACAAGCCCCTCCGGCGTGGAAATATTGCAGCTGTAGACGGGCTCGAGCTTTTCCTCGTAAATTCTCAGCAGTTCGCTGAGGAAGATACGCTCAAACCCGAGCGTGATGCAGCTCTCGGACGTCGTGCTGCCGAGCGCCTGCCCGACGG
>CALVLR010000051.1 GCA_944340685.1 uncultured Clostridia bacterium
GTCAGCACCTGCGGCGTGCAAGAAAGCCCGAGCGACAGCACAGCTGCCTCCGCCTCGTCGAGCGCGTCGTCGTATCCGAAGCCGAAAAGAGTACCGGCGTCGTCAAGGCGGATGTATATCTGATTGCTAAGCTCGCCGGCGGCAATGGAGAGCTGTGTGCTGCCCGCACCGCCGATCTGATCGTTGAGGTAACCATTGAGCGAAGAAAGATCGGGATCGGTGAAGGAGGCAGTCGTCTGCGTTGCCGCCGCCGTATTTACGAGGTCGCCGAAGACGTAAAAGATCGTCGTCAGATCGAGCATGTCATCCTCGTCGTCAGAAGCGGGGTCATCGGTGTAGCTCGTGTCGTCGCGTACCGCCATATGGAGGGGATTTAAGACCGTTCCGCCCAGCACATATTCCTGCGTTGCAGAAACGTCGATTTCAAGCGCGATCTCCTGTTCGCCGAAAAAGCCTGTATCGATCGTCTCCGTGCGGGATTCGTGCATGGAGAAAGACATCGAAAACGTCTGCCCTTCCTCGTAGGCGGTGAGCTGTTCGGTAGCGCGCTCCGCATATACCACGACGGCGTCGTCTCCCGCGGCGGAAGTATCGTAATGCGTGACGTCCTCAAAGAGGTTCTGCGTCACTTCCGAGGGGTCTGCAGCGGTATCGAACAGGTACACGCGCACAATGCCGTCGGGTACGTTCGTGAAGGCAAGCTCCGTGCCTTCTACCGTTGCCTTGCCGTCTTTCACCTCAAATTCGAGCATCCCGCCCGTGAGCACGTTTTCCGCGCCGAATTCGGCGGAGAGTGCCGCAATGTCGTCGTCCGTGAAGGAGCCGCTCTCGTTTAAAAGGATCATGTCGCTCACATTCTGCGCGTCATGATACTCCGCAAGCGAATCGTTGATCTTGTCGGTAGACATTCCGATGCCCGCAGTGAATCCGACGCTGACGAGCACCATCAGGATGACGGAAATAAGCCTTGTTAAATGGCGCCTGAACATGCGCCCGAATGTCTTTAAATACGTCCTCACCACTCGATCTCCTCGATGGGGGTGGGATTCTTATTCACCTCGATCCATTCGATGCGCCCGCTCTTGATGTGAATGACTTTATCCGCCATATCTTTGAGAGCGGCGTTGTGCGTTACGATGATGACGGGCTTTTTTTGCTGTTTGGAAACGTCGTGCAATAGCTTTAAAATGATCTTGCCCGTCACATAGTCGAGAGCGCCCGTCGGCTCGTCGCAAAGGAGGAGCTTCGGGTTTTTGGCGAGGGCGCGCGCGATGGAAACGCGCTGTTGTTCGCCGCCCGAGAGCTGGGCAGGGAAGTTCTGAAGGCGTTCTCCAAGTCCCACTTCGGTGAGAACGGTCCTCGGGTCACGCGCGTTTTTGCAGATCTCCACGGCGATCTCCACGTTTTCAAGCGCCGTCAGGTTGGGCATCAGATTGTAGAATTGGAATACAAAGCCCACATCGGTACGGCGATAGGCGGTAAGTCCCTTTTTGTTGAGCGCGGTCACATCTTTTCCGTCGAGCACGATCCTGCCCGAAGTGGCGCTGTCCATGCCGCCCAAAAGGTTTAAAAGAGTGGTCTTTCCCGCGCCGCTTGAACCGAGAACAACGGCAAATTCGCCGTCTTCCAGAGAAAAATTCACATCTTTCAGCGCGTCCACGCAGACGTCGCCCGAGCGGTATGTCTTGCTTACGTTTTCAAGGGTCAGGTAGCTCATAGGATCACCGTACGATTTTATATCATGTTAATTATACCACATCGCGCGCTTAATTCAATCAAAAAAGAAGGGATTTCGGCGAGATTTTTTTTGTTTTTCATGAAAAATTCTTCACAAAAGATACGGAATAATTGAAATAAATGACTTTGTTTCCAATTGTCATGCGTAGATATTACAATTTTATAAATCGCGGCAGGCACCTTTTGCGGCATTTGTGAAAGATTTCGACAAATTTTCTCCGCCCCCTTGACTGCGCGCCGCCATGTTATATAATAGTGATATACGGGGGACAATTTCATTTTTGTGAGGTGTTGTAATGCAAAGACCCTTGATCCACTTTGCCCCCGCGAAGGGGTGGATGAACGACCCGAACGGTCCCGTATATGCAGACGGTGTGTGGCATCTCTTTTATCAGCACAATCCGAACGGATGCGAATGGGGGAATATCTGCTGGGCGTACGCCACGAGCACCGATCTGATCTCATGGGTGCGCCGCGGCGTGCGGCTCTCGCCCGACAGAACGCGCGGCGAGCGGTGGTGCTTTTCGGGATGCACGGTTCCCACGCCGCACGGATACGCGTTGCTCTATACGTCTGTCGGATTCGGGGAAAATGCCGCGCGCGACCGCGCCGTACAGCGCATCTGCGCCTGCAACCGTTCGTTTACCCGCATGCGCCGCTGTGCGACGATCTCGCCGGACGTCAATCCCTTTCCCGTTACCGAATGGCGCGATCCGTTCGTGTTCGAGTACGGCGGGAAACGGTTTTTGCTGCTTGCGGGCGTCACGGGGGAAAAAGGGAATATCCTGCTCTACGAGGACGTTTCCGGAGACCTGTTGAGTTGGAAGTTTGTCACGGCTGTCTATTCCCGCACGGGGGACATTCTGGAATGCCCGAATGCCGTGATGTTTGGCGACACCATGCTGCTGCTCTTTTCAAGTATCCGCGCAAACCGCGTCGAATACGCCGTCGGAAAATTCAACGGCAGGCGGTTTTCCGTGGAGGAGCAGGGGGTGATCGATCACGGGGAAAACTGTTTTTATGCAACGAACGTCGCGCGCGGAGCGAACGGCGAAGCGGTGCTCTTCGCATGGCTGAAAGAGAGTCTGCTGGAAGGTGCCTCTCCGGACGGCGTATACAGCGGCTGTCTGGCGCTTCCGCGCATTCTGCGGCTGGAAGAGGGGCGGCCTGTCTATGCGTTTGCGGAGGGGCTTGTCGGCCTGCACGGACAGGAACTTGCTGCGGAAGGAAATACGATCCGCTCCTCCTGTGAACGCGTCAGGATACATTTTCGCACGCACGGGGCGGGAGAAGCCGTCTTGTTGGAAACGGGGCGGTCGCGCGTACGTCTGCAATTTTCCGCCGTCGGTCTCTGCGTTGTCCGCGAGGGGACGCCGCGCGGCGACGCGCGCCCGCTTGTTCTGCCGATCCGCGGGGAAAATGAGATCGACGTAATTTGCGACGGGACGGCGGTAGAGATGCTCCTGAACGGCGCGGAGGCTGTCAGTTTCCGCCGCTATGCCGAAGATCAGGTCTCCGTGCTGTTTTCCGCAGAAGAAGATTTCGTGCGCGAGCTGAGGGCTTACGAGCTGCTGCCCGCGCCGATGACGGAGGAAGAGAGATAAAGATCCGGTAAGGAGTTGTGGGGTATGTACGATGTTGCCATTGTCGGCGGGGGAGTGACAGGCGCTTTCTGCGCCCGTTTTCTGATGCGGTACAAAGTTTCCGTTGTCATTCTGGAAGCTTCAGACGATGTTGCTGCCGGCGCGAGCGCTGCAAACAGCGGGATCGTGCATGCCGGCTTCGACGCCGCATCGGGTACGCTGAAAGCTGCGTTTAATCTGCGCGGCAACCGCATGATGCAAAGGGTGTGTGCAGAGCTCGGCGTAAAGTATCTTGAAAACGGCTCGATCGTTGCCGCCTGCGGGGCGGATGAGGAACGCATGCTTGCAGATCTCCTCGCACGAGGCGAAAAAAACGGCGTGGAAGGGCTGCGCCTTCTTTCAGAGGAAGAGGCGCATGCGACGGAACCTGCGCTCGCCGACGGCGTTACCGGCGCGCTTTTTGCGCCTTCGGGCGGCATTGTCTGCCCCTATGGCTTAACGATCGCCGCCGTCGGGAACGCGATGGATAACGGCGCAGAACTGCTGTGCGGATTTACGCTGACTGCTGCCGAGCGGAGCGGGGAGGACTGGCGGCTTTTCTCCGAGGACGGGCGCAGCGTTATGGCCCGCGTCGTCGTAAATTGTGCCGGAGCGGGCGCGGAGCGCGTTGCCCGCGTATTCGGCGACGATTCCTTCCGCATCGGCGCGCGCAAAGGGGAATATATCCTGCTTGACCGCACCGCGGGGAGTCTGGTAACGCACACCGTATTCCCTGTTCCTTCGGCGGCGGGGAAGGGGGTGCTTGTTTCGCCGACCGTCGACGGAAATCTGATCGTCGGGCCAACTTCGGTGGAAGAGGAAACTCCGGATGTCTCCCTTCGCCGCGAGGCGTTTGCAGAGATCGCGGAAAAGGCCGCGCATATCGTAGAAGGGATCGCGTTCGGGGAGATGATCACATCCTTCGCCGGCGTGCGTTCCTATTGCGACCGCCACGACTTTATCGTCGGGTGGAGCCGCGTTGCGGGAGTGTATCTTGCGGCGGGGATCGAATCGCCCGGGCTTACGAGCGCGCCTGCGATCGGCGTTTACATCGCAGACATGGTTGCGGAAAAACTTGCCGCCGAGCGCAACGAGGCGTACTCGCCCATCCGCAGGAAACCGCCTGTTTTCCGCGAGATGACGGATGCGGAGCGGGCGGAGATGATCGCGCGCGATCCGGCCTACGGACGCATCGTGTGCCGCTGCGAACAGGTCACGCTGGGCGAGATCTTATCGGCGCTGCGGACGCAGCCGCCGGCGCACACGCTCGACGGCGTCAAACTGCGTACCCGCGCGGGCATGGGGCGCTGTCAGGGCGGATTCTGCCAGCCCGCCGTATTCAATCTGCTGATGCGGGAATACGGTTACAGGGCGGAGGAGGTCACGAAGAAGGGCGGAAGGTCGTACGTCATTACGGGAGGCGAACTATGAGAAAGCAGCTTGTCGTCATCGGCGGCGGCCCTGCAGGGCTTGCGGCGGCGGTTGCGGCGTATGATGCCGGCGTGCGCGACCTTGTCGTTCTGGAGCGCGAGAGCGAAGCGGGCGGGATCCTGAAGCAATGCGTTCACAACGGGTTCGGGCTTACACGGTTTCGGGAAAGTATGACGGGCCCCGAATACGCACGCCGCTTTCTTGACGAAGCGCGCGCCCGCCGCATCGGGATCCTGACAAATACCTTTGTCACACGGCTTACGCCCGAAAAGCGCGTATCCTATGTGAATGAGAAGGGGGCTTTTTGCTGTGAGGCGGATGCGGTGATCCTCGCCATGGGCTGCCGCGAGCGCAGCAAAGGCGCTCTGAATATTGCGGGAACGCGCCCCGCCGGTCTGTTTTCTGCGGGGACGGCGCAAAAATACGTCAATATTTACGGGCATTTACCCGGGAAACGCGTCGTGATCCTCGGTTCGGGCGATATCGGACTGATCATGGCGCGCCGTATGACGCTGGAGGGCGCCAAAGTGGAATGCGTCTGCGAGATCATGCCGTATTCCGGCGGGCTCGGGCGCAATATCGCGCAGTGCCTTGATGATTTCGGGATCCCGCTTCTCCTGGAGCATACCATCGTTTCGGTGGAGGGGCGCGAACGCGTGGAGGCAGTCGTCATTGCGCGCGTGGACGAAAAACGTCAGCCGATCGCGGGGACGGAGCGGCGCGTGGAATGCGATACGGTGCTCTTTTCGGTCGGGCTCATTCCGGAGAACGAACTTACGAAGGGCGCAGGCATTGCGCTCGACGGCCAAACCAAGGGGTGTCTCGTGGACGACGGCAGAGAGACGGAGATCGAAGGCGTGTTTGCCTGCGGGAATGTTCTGCATGTGCATGACCTGGTCGACTTTGTCTCCGAAGAGGCGGAGATCGCCGGTCGCAGCGCGGCGGAATATCTTTTGCATGGGGCGCGTGCGAAACGATACCTCCCCGTTTTGGCGGGAGAGAATGTATCATATATCGTCCCGCAGCGGCTTGATGCAGACGGGCAGACTCCTGTTCAATTATATTTCCGCGTCAAAAGCGCGCTTCGCGGAGCGGTCATCTCTGTCGAGGCAGGCGACTTCCGAAAAAGTGTAAAACGTATTGCCGTCGCGCCCGGGGAGATGGAGCGCGTGACCGTGGTGCCTTCTCAGCTTTCAGGGGCAGCGGCGCTGCGCGTCAGCGTTTTCAGGGAGGAATAAAGATGGAGCGGGAAATGGTATGTATCGAGTGCCCGCGCGGCTGTACGCTGCTTGTCACAAAAACGGGGGGACGGGTGCGCGTTTCAGGCAATTTCTGTCCGCGGGGCGAGGCATATGCCGCTGCCGAAGTCACACAGCCGCGGCGCGTCCTTACCAGCACGGTGCGAGGGGAAGGGGGTATGATCCCCGTCAGGACCTCGTCAGCGGTGAAGAAGGAAAAGATTTTTCAGATCATGGAGCGCGTACGGGCATATCGCGCCGAAGGCGCGGTGAAACTCGGCGACGTGCTCATTCCCGATGTTGACGGCGAGGGGACGGCGCTTATCGCTACGGCGGACGCTGTCCGTTTGCAGGAGGACTGAAGTGCAGGAGCCTTTCCGCCGCAAAAGCTGCCTGCGTTTCCCTGCGCGGGCGTTTTGGCGGCGTGTGTTTTCATCCATCGCAAAAAAGAGCAGACATTTGTCTGCTCTTTTTTGCTGACCCGAGGAAGGCGTAAATTGAACGGGAAGCCGGGAATACTGCGGCGGCAAAGCCGCCTTGTGCGCCGCTTCGCGTCGGACGAACCCGCCCGTTTCTCGCACACGGCAAGGCCACCAACAAAAAACGGACAGCCGTAAGCTGTCCGTTCCGTTGGTGACCCAAGAAGGGCGTAAATCGAACGGGAAGCCGGGAATACTGCGGCGGCAAAGCCGCCTTGTGCGCCGCTTCGCGTCGGACGAACCCGCCCGTTTCTCGCACACGGCAAGGTCACCAACAAAAAACGGACAGCCGTAAGCTGTCCGTTCCGTTGGTGACCTTGCCGGGAATCGAACCCGGGATTGCGCCGTGAGAGGGCGCCGTCTTAACCGCTTGACCACAAGGCCTCTTGCAATGCTTTGTGATTATAGCATAGAACGATTTGCTTTGCAACCGTTTTTCGCGCTTAAAATTCAAAAAAATTTTATAAATTCAAAATTTTTTTGCGCGTCCCGCTTCAAAAAAATAAGGACATCCGCCTGTGCCGCAACGCAAAGAAGGGTGAACCCGCTTCTCGCAGGTGGGTGCGCAGCGGCAGGGCATCAGACTTTCCGTAAAACAGACCTTGCCTAGCCGAGCCGACAAACGCTCCCGTAACATCTTTGTGGATTCCGCAATGTTTGCGTTCCGTACACCGCAGGTGTCATATACAGTATAGCACGATGCGGGATAAAATGCAACTGCATGGGGCAGGGTAATCTATCCAAATTTTCCGCCGCCAACGCGTCGCCCGCCTCAGGGGGACCAGTGCGGCGGAGTACGAAAAAATGAACGGGACAGACAAAAAACCGACGCCGCTGGGCGTCGGTTACAGTTTGCAGTATTAATACATGGTATAAAATGCGGAAAAGCTTCCTGCCCGTTTGGGTGCGGACGACGTTTTCCTTGAATGCAGCGACGCCTTCCTTAGGGACGTCCTCTTCAAAGGCGTTCACGAGCATATCTGCTTCCACGAGAATGCGCAGCAGGCGGTTTTCGCCGATCTTCGAATAGGTGTGGTGGAGGGAGATCATCCCGCAGACGGCGGCGGTCATCTTCTCAGGCGCGTCAAGCGAAGTGAGGATCGCCTGCGCCACGGGCACACCCTCGATCTGCTGATATTTGCCGATCGCGCTACCGTACTTTTTTTCGCTCTCCGGAATGCCGATGTCGTGCAGGATCGCCGCGGTCTGCAGTATCTCCTCCTCGGCGGGGGAAAGCGCTTCGCCTTCGGCAATCAGCGTTGCAAATTGCAGGACTTTGGTATAGTGCTGGATGCGCCGCACATCCCCGTTGAAATATTCGGCGGCTTTTTCGTATACCGTGCGCACAAATTCTGTCATGCGTTCGCTTCCAGCTCTTTCAGAAAACTAAAGATCTCGCGCTCGTAATTGAGTCCGTATTTCCGATCCGGAACTTCCTTTTCGGTGCGCAGGATGGCGTGATAACAGAAGTTTGCCGAAACGGCGAGCGCGCGTTCGAGGGAAAGTCCGCGCATCAGGCATCCGCAGAACGCAGAGGCGAACACGTCGCCTGCGCCGTGGAAGGAGCCTTCCTCGTGCGGAATGGGCATGCGGCGTTCGCCCTCGGCATCTTTATAATAGATAAAATAACCGTCTTCTGTTCTTGCGCCCGTGATCACGGGGTGCGGGCAGACTTTGCCGAGTTTTGTAAGCGCCTCGGAAAAATCTTTGGTGCCCGTCAGCAGATAGCTCTCCGTCTCATTGGGCAGGATATAATTGGCTTCCTTGCACAGGGAGAGCATTTCCTCGGCAAACGCCTGATCGAAGCCCTTATAAAATGTAAAATTATCTCCGAGGACGGGATCGACGACGAACACGCCGCCTTTTTTCAGGAAGCGGCGCTTGATCTCTTTTACAAAGGCGATCTGTGCGCGGCTGCCGAGATACCCGCTGTAGATCAGGTCGTATTTGAGATGCAGGCTCTCCCAATGGTCGGCGATTTTTTTCATTTCGTCGTCAAGTCCGAGAAAAGTGTAGCCCGTGAATCCGCCCGTATGGGTGGAGAGGAGCGCCGTGGGAAGAATGTCGCAGGTGATGCCGCATGCCGAAATGACGGGCAGGGCGACGGTAAGAGAACACTTCCCCACGCAGGAAATATCGTTGATGGCAAGTACGCGCATAAGAAAGCCTCACAGTTTCAAACGATCACGTTTATTTCCCCGTATTATACGCCTGTGCATTTCGTTTGTCAACGAAATGGGACAATGCTGTAACCTTTTGGTTACACTTCAGGGCGCTTTTTTTGCGCCCGCAGGGGAATGGCGCGGAATAAGGATTGCTTTTTCCGCCGCGGCATGGTATAATCTTTTCATGAAACGTGTGATCGAAGTCGAGGGAATGTGCTGTAAGCGCTGCGCAGAGCGTGCGGAGCGCAAGCTGTGCCTTTTGGACGGCGTGACGGACGCCAAGGCGAATTTTAAAAAGGGGATCATCTTTGTCGAGACGACGCTTCCCGACGAAACGCTCGCAGCGTGCGTCGCATCGGCGGGTTTTACGGTGAAAGAGATCCGCGCGCGCAAGGGCATTTTTTCATAATCCGCAGATGAAAAGGGTTCCCGAAAAAAGGCGCAGCATTTTTTTGGGAAGAGGAGCGGCAACGGAGCGCAACAGCCGCAAGCGAAAGCGCGCGGCGCGGAAGGCGAAGTTTGACGCAACGACGCGCCGAACAATGAGAAACTATTTTCAGAAAGGGTAAATATGAACGTCAACGTAAAAAAACTCAGCGAATTTGCAAAACTGCCCGCATACGGCTCGGCATTTGCCGCGGGGGCAGATCTTTACGCCGCGGAACCCGCCGTCATCGGGAGCGGGAAAACGGCGTTCGTGCATACGGGCATCGCCATCGAGCTGCCCGCCGGCACGGTCGGGCTGGTGTATGCGCGCAGCGGACTTGCCTGCAAACAGGACCTTGCGCCGGCAAACAAAGTGGGGGTCATCGACTGCGACTACCGCGGGGAAGTTATGGTCGCCTTGCACAACCACGGGAGCGAGACGCGCACCGTGGAACGGGGGGACCGCATCGCGCAGCTTGTGATCGCGCCCTACTACACGGCGGAGTTCTCCGAGGCGGCGGAGCTTTCCGAGACGGTGCGCGGCGCGGGCGGATTCGGATCCACGGGGAGCAAATAAGTCTATGCGCATGCGCAGAAAACGCAACCTGGAGCCGCGCATGGAGGCATGCGGGCGCATTCTGCTTGCCCGCGGCAAGCCGTGCAGAAACCTCAAAGAAGCGGCAGAGACCTTCCGTGCGCCCGTCGATTACGCGGCGGCGTTCGGAAGCGATCGCCCCGTGGAACTGGAAGTGGGGTGCGGAAACGGCGGCTTTATTGCAGAGCTTGCCCGCCGCGTGCCCGAAAAGAACTATATTGCGGTGGAGCTTTGCACCAACGTCGTGCTCACGGCGATGGAGCGCATCGTGCGTGAGGATATACCGAACGTACGCTTTCTGAATATCCCCGCCGAAATTCTTGCCTGCTATATCCCGCCGCACAGCGTGGATCGGATCTATCTGAACTTTTCCACGCCGCTGCCCGAGGCGGGGCGCGAGAAACAGCGCCTGACGAGCGACCGCTTTCTTGCAATCTATAAGCAGCTTCTGAAAGAGGGCGGCGAAATTGTGCAGAAGACGGACAGCG
Source organism: uncultured Clostridia bacterium (assembly GCA_944340685.1). Lineage (GTDB taxonomy): Bacteria > Bacillota > Clostridia > Christensenellales > Borkfalkiaceae > Gallimonas. The sequence continues at coordinate 10,182 of CALVLR010000051.1, forward strand.
CGCCCTTTTTCGACTATTCTCTGCGGAAATTCCGCGAGAATGGGTTTGAGGTGAAAGACGTGACTTACGACCTGCACGCAAGCGAATGGGCGGCGGAGAACATCGTCACGGAATACGAGAGAAATTTCAGCGAAAAAGGTTGCAGGATCTGCCGCGCCGTGGCGGTTTATCAAGGTGAAAGAGGTGCGTAGTATGAATTTCAGTTATTTTATGCCTACGAAAGTTGTCTGCGGAAGGGATTGCGTCACCGCGTCTGCCGCGGAATTTGCGCCGCTCGGCACGCATGCGCTCATCGTGACGGGGAAGTCTTCGGCAAAAAACGGCGCGCTCGACGACGTGCTGACTGCACTCGGAAAGAACGGGCAGCGCGCCACCGTGTTTGACCGCGTTATCCCCAATCCCACGATCGCCTGCGTGCGGGAGGGGATCGCGCTGCTCGTGAGCGCCGGGGCGGATTTTATCGTCGCGATCGGGGGCGGCTCGCCTATGGACGCCGCAAAGGCGATCGCCACGCTCGCCGTACAGGAGCGTTCCGATGAGGAGATCTTCGCGGGCGGATATGCCCCTGCGGCGCTTCCCATGGCGCATATCCCTACCACGGCGGGCACGGGCAGCGAGGTCACGCCGTATGCCATTCTCACCAACGATTTCAAGGAGACCAAGACGAGCATCACCAGCCCCGCCATGTTCCCGCGCGTTGCCTTTCTCGACGGCAAGTACATGAAAGATCTGCCCACCATGTCCGCGGTCAATACCGCCATGGACGCATTTTCGCACGCGGTCGAGGGCATGCTCTCGCGAAATGCCACGCCCATGAGCGATATGCTTGCGCGGGAGAGCCTGCATATTTTATATCCGCTTCTGAAAAAGACGATGGGGGAGACGACGGACGAAGAGCGCGATAAGCTCCTGTACGCCTCCATGCTCGCAGGCATGACGATCGCGCAGTCGGGCACCACGGCGGTGCACGGCATGGGGTACTGTCTGACCTACTTCCACGGCGTCGATCACGGCAGGGCGAACGGGCTTCTGCTCGGCGAGACGCTCCGCCTGTGCCGCGAAAAGGGCGTGCCTGCGCTCAGCGAAATTCTTGCTGCCTGCGGCGATACGCTCGAGGGCGTGTGCGCCACGCTCGATGCGCTCCTCGGTACGCGGGAAAACCTGCCCGAAGCGGAGCTTTCAGAGTTCGCCCGCCGTTCCGCAATGAATAAAAATATCAAAAAATCTGCTTACGAGCCGACCGAGAAAGAGCTTGAACGCATTTTCCTGGCGTCCTGTCATACTTTCCATTGACAAAATATTGACACGAACTTCCGATTAGGGTATAATGAGAACGGCTGTGCGTCCCGCACGGCATTTTGCGACGGACTTGGAGAGAGATGATTCACATTTGTTATTGCTGTAACGACAGATATTTCCCGCAGCTCATGCTTTCGGTGCTGACGATCGTCAAGCACACCGAAGAGCCCGTCACGGTACATATCGCGACCATGACGCTCACGGAAAAGGACGCGCGCTGGACGGCGTTCACAGAGGAGCAGCGGAAAATCGTTGAGGACGTCCTTCGGGAGAAGAATCCCGAGAGCCGCGCCGAAGTGCTCGACGTCACGGAGGAATGGCGCAGGGCGTTTTTGGGCGGCGCAAACGAAAATCCGCCCTTTTCGCCGTACACGCTCATCCGCCTTCTGCTCGATTTGTACGACATGCCCGATAAACTCATATACGTCGATACCGATACGATGTTCTGCGATTCGGCGAACGAACTGTGGAAACAGGACATCGAGGGGCACGAAGTGGGCGCTGTGTACGAAGTGTGGTACAAGATGCTCCGCCCCTTCTATTTCTGGAAGCCCTTTTACTGCAACGCGGGCGTATTGCTTCTCAATCTGAAAATGATCCGCGAGACGGGGCTGTTCGCCGAAGCGCGCAAGCTGCTCTACCGCAAGAAGATGTACTTTTCCGATCAGACGGCGATCTCCTTTTTGTGCAAGACGAAGAAGGAGCTTCCGCGCCGTTTCAACGAGCAGCGCAGGATCAGAAAAAATACCGTCATCAAGCATTTCGTCGGTTTTTTCCAGTGGTACGGGCCTGTGTTTGTGCAGCGCATCGTAAAGCCCACGGAGATCGACAGGGTACACAAACTCATGAAGATCCATTGCTTCGACGACGTCTACCATCGTTACAATGTGCTGGCTGAAAAATACGGGTTTGCCGCGCTCTGAGCGGCGAGAGGGAGCTGTTTATGTGGTATGAATATCTCTACCGCGTGCTGAGCATCATCAACTATGTCGTGCTCATCGTCATCGCGATCCCCATCGCGATCCAGGTACTGTATATTCTTTTGGGATTTCTTCCCAAAAAGCGTTTTCCGAAGAGTGAAAAGAAGGGGCGCATCGCCTATCTCATCCCCGCGCACAACGAGGCGGATGTGATCTACGGCACGGTCAAAGATGCGCTCGAACACCAGAATTATCCGAGAGAGCTGTACGATGTGTACGTCGTGGCGCACAACTGCACCGACAATACCGCCGAGCTTGCCGAGAAGGCGGGGGCAAAGGTGCTCGTTTTAAACGACCCCGATCCCGCGCACCGCATGGCGCTCTATCCGCTCAAATACGGCGTTCAGGAGATCATCGCCATCGAGGGGGAAGAAGCGTACGATATGATCGTACATCTCGACGCGGATAACCGCATCAACGCAGAGTTCTCCTCACTGATGAACGACGCTTTCCAGGCGGGCGTGGACTTTGCCCGTCCGTACGAGGGCGCGCTCAACGGTATGCAGAATTTTTACACCAAGGCGAGCACCATGCTGTATGCGTTCGACTCCCGCTTCGGGAGCCGCGTGCGCGAGAGGCTGCACCTTGCGGCGCACGTCAACGGCAGCGGCGCCATGATGAGCGTGCGCATGCTCCGCGAAACGGGTGGCTACGACTGCGAGACGCTGAGCGACGACGCGGAATTCAACATGAAGCGTATGTTCGACGGGCACAAGGGGCACTTTGTCGAAGACGCGGTCGTCTACGAGGATATGCCTTCCTCCTGGCGCGATACCTATAACCGCAACAAGCGCATGGGAAGCGGCGCGACCAGCCTCTTCAAGTCGAATGCGGGGAATCTGTGGAAACACTTCTTCAAGACGGGGGACTTTTCCTTCCTCGAGGTGTATTTCCTCTTTTCGCTCAGCCTTCTCAATGTGCTGCTCTGCGTCTGGCTGCCGATCTATTATATCTTCCATTTCGTCTATCTCGGCTTTGCGGGATACGGCGGGATCGAACTCACGCTGTTCTCCGCGGAGTATTACCGTCTCTCGCTGTGGAATACGATTTTCGCAGCGGCGGGGATCGCCGTCGGGCTGTTTATTCTCTTCGGCTATATCCAAGGGCTGATCCTTGCGATCACCGATTATAAAAAACTCGGCGCAAAGAACAGGCGCGCGCTCACGGGCACGGTGTTCGGGTTCCCTGCCTTCCTGATTCTCTACGGCATTACGCTCCTGGTGGGGGCGTGCTCCAAGCCCAGCTGGGGGAGAGTCGCCCGCAATGTGCCGCCGCCCTCTGAAAGCGGCGCAGAAAAAACGGACGGCGCGGACGGCGCGGACGGCGCATAAAATCTCAACTTAGGAATTTTCTATGGAGTTTTCGGTCACGGTCGATCATCTGTCCAAATCGTACGGAGACGTACAGGCGGTCAAAGACATCTCTTTTCAGGTAAAAAAGGGATCGCTCTTTGCCTTCCTCGGCGTAAACGGCGCGGGAAAGAGCACGACCATCAACATCATCTGTTCCATTCTCAAAAAGGACGCGGGCAAGATCTTCGTAAACGGGCATGACCTCGACGAAGATTTTATTGCGATCAAAAAAGACATCGGCATCGTCTTCCAGACGAGTGTTCTCGACCGCGATCTCACGGTGCGGGAAAATCTCGACGTCCGCTCCTCGTTTTACGGGCTTTCGCGTGCGGAGCGCAAACGCAACGTCGACGAGATCATTCAGCTCCTTTCTCTGGAGCCGCTTTTAAAGCGCCCCATCAAAAATCTGAGCGGCGGTCAGCAGCGGCGGGTGGATATTGCCCGCGCCATGGTGCACCGCCCACGCCTTTTGATTCTCGACGAGCCGACGACGGGGCTGGATCCCAAAACACGCCTCACCGTATGGTCGCTCATCGACCGCGTCCGTGTGGAGACGGGCATGACCGTCTTTCTCACCACCCATTACCTCGAAGAGGCGGAGCTCGCGGGTTACGTTGTGATCATGGATAAGGGCAGCATCATTGCGGAGGGGACGCCGCACGAGCTGAAAAGCCGCTATTCAAACGATTATCTCATTTCTCACATGCGGCCTGACCGCGCGTTCGAAGTCGCGCTCAGTCAGCTCGGCTATCAGTTCGCCTATGACGGGGAGAAGAAGGCGTACCGCATCGTCATCAGCGGAAGCGCGGCGGCGAAGCGGCTTCTCACCGATTTTGATGAGTACACCAAGGACATAGAGATCGTCAAAGGATCCATGGACGATGTGTTCCTCAATGTGACGGGCAGAAATATCCACCATGCGGAGGGCAGCCATGGCAGCGAAAACTAAGGGTGCGGGCAGTTCCGTCTTTTTTCAGCTGACGCGCCGCCATTTCATTGTATTTTTTAAGAATAAGATCCAGGTGCTCTATACGCTTCTCGTTCCCATCATCATCTTTGTCGTCTATATCTTTTTCCTTCGGTCGATGGAGATGATGACGGTGGAGAATACGCTCCTCTCCCTGGATACGCCCATCAAGCTTTCCGACTATCCCGAGCTTGAAAACTATATCGGCACGGTCGTGGATGCGTGGATGCTCTCCGGGATCACGGCGCTCTCTACGATCACCGTTGCGTTGCAGACGAATAACGTCATCGTCGACGACAAGCAGAAGGGCGTCAACCGCGACTTTGCCTCCGCGCCCATTCCGCGGAATATGCTCATCGGGAGCTATTTCCTGTTCAACTTCATCGTCACGGCGCTCATCTGTTTTATTTTCGAGATCGTCTGCTTTATCTATTTTGCGGCGATGGGCGAATTTGTCTACGACGCGGTCGATCTTCTTCTGATGGTCGTCGTGCTCCTGTACATGAGCGTCAACTCCACGCTCATGACGGTGTTTTTGTGCTCCTTCTTTAAAACGCAGGCGTCGCTTTCCAGCCTGATCGCCGTCATTTCCACGGGTATGGGCTTCCTCATCGGCGCATATATGCCGCTCGGCATGCTGCCCACCTGGGTGCAGAACATCTGCGCGTTTATCCCGGGAACGTTTGGCTGTGCGCTCTTCCGCTTCTCCTTTATGGATACGCCCCTTGAACTTCTCATGGAGTATGTGGAGACGAGCGGGATCGTGGCGGATCCCTCCTTCCTCACGCAGATCACGGGGACGTTCGGCTATCAGATCCATTTCTTCGGACTTACGGTCACGCCCGAATGGCAGGCGGTCGCCGTCGCCATCTATACGCTCATCTTTGTGGCGTTGAATATCCTCTCGGGCAAGAAGCTGACGACTGTATTGGGCGTCGGCAAAAAGCGCAAAAAGAAAAAGGCGCTCGCCGCAGCCGCGGCAAACGCACAGGCGCAGGCGGCTCCCGAGGGCGGGCAGCAGCCCGCCGTACAGGGAGCGCAGAAGGAAGAGGAAGAATAACATTGTAGAAAAAGCGCGCGCCGCGGAAATTTTATCCGCGGCGCGCGCTTTCTGTTTTGAAACTTTATTTTGTTTTCAGCCGTTCGCTTTGGGCGGGAAGAGCGCTTTGATCATCTGAGAGACGTATTGCACGGGCACGAGATCGATTTTATTTTGAAACTTTTCGCACGCCTTCATGTTCTTTGCGGGAAGGATCACACGCCTGAATCCCATCTTCGCGCACTCGTTCACCCGTTTCTCCGCAAAGTTCACGCCGCGCACCTCTCCCGTCAGCCCCACTTCGCCGAATACGGCGGTGAATTTGTCGACGGGCGTCATGCGTTCGGCGCTTGCAAGCGCCGCGCATACGGCGAGGTCGGCGCTCGGCTCCCCGAGCCTGATGCCGCCCATCGCGTTGAGGTAGACGTCCTGCGTCCCCAGATTCAGCCCGCACCGCTTTTCCAGCACAGCAATGAGCACCACGAGACGGTTGAAATCGACGCCGAGGCTCATACGCCGCGGCAGGCCGTACGCCGTCCTGCACATCAGCGTCTGGATCTCCACCATCATGCAGCGGTTGCCCGTCTCGGAGGGCGTGACGACTGCGCCCGCCGCCTCGCCGCGCGAATCGGATAAAAAGAGGGAGGAATAGTCGGTAAGTCCAAAAATGCCCTCGCCCGTCATCTCGAAAACGCCCACCTCCTGCACGGAGCCGAAGCGGTTTTTCACGGCGCGTAAGATTTTGAAGTTCTCCGTCCGCTCGCCTTCAAAGTAGAGGACGGTGTCCATGATGTGTTCGAGCACCTTGGGCCCTGCGAGCGTTCCTTCCTTCGTCACATGCCCGACGATGAAGAAGGTGATGCCCTGCGATTTTGCAATGCGCATGAGCTTGGCGGCACACTCCCGCACCTGTCCCACGCTGCCCGCCGCCGACGTGAGCGCGTTCGTGTACACCGCCTGAATGGAGTCCACGATCACATACTCCGCTCTGCCGATCTCCTCCTCGGCATTTTCGAGGTTGGTCTCGTTCATCAGCATGAGTTCGTCCGCCTGTACGCCCAGCCGCTCGCAGCGGAGTTTGACCTGTGAGCAGCTCTCCTCGGCGGAGAGGTACAGCACGCGGTGCTCCCGCGCAAGGTGCGCCGCGACCTGCGTTAAAAGGGTGGATTTGCCCACGCCCGGATCGCCGCCCACGAGCACGAGCGAGCCGCGCACGATGCCGCCGCCGAGTACCACGTCAAGCTCGGAGATGCCGCTCGAAATGCGCTCGTATTTTTCATAGGAAATCTCTTTCAGAGGCCTTGCTTTGGAACTGCCGGAGAAGGGGACTGCCTTTTTCGCGGCGGAAGACGGAGGCGCGACCGCCTCCTCTACGAGAGTATTGAATTTTCCGCAGTCGGGGCATCTTCCCAGCCATTTCGGGGAGGTATATCCGCACTCCGAACATACAAATTGCGTCGTTGCTTTGGGCATGGGTCACTCCTGCTTTTTCACCGGCATTAAGAGCACGGTCGCGTACACGGTGATGCCCTTTCCCTCGCCAACATAGCCGAGCCGCTCGTTGGTGCCCGCCGCGATCCCGACGGCATTCTGCGGCACGCCGAGCGCGCCCGCGAGGTTTTCCTTCATCTGCGCGATATATGGCGCGAGGCGGGGTTTTTCCGCAAGCACGGAGATGCTTGCGTTTTTGGCGCAGTATCCCGCGCGGGAGAGCATAAGGACGACTTTGCGTAAAAGTTCCATGCTGTCCGTGCCGCGAAACTGCTCGTCCGTATCGGGGAAGTGGTGCCCGATGTCGTCAAGCCCCGCGGCGGAGAGCAGCGCGTCCATCAGCGCATGGCATACCACGTCGCCGTCGCTGTGGGCGACAAGCCCGCTCTCGTGGGGGATCTTCACGCCGGCAAGCGTAACATAGTCGCGTTCCGCGCCGAATGCGTGCGTGTCCACCCCGAAGCCGACGCGCTCGGCGGGCAAAAAGTCTTCGGCGTAGGTAAGTTTTCTGTTTTCGCGTTCGCCTGCAAAGAGGTGAGGCGGCGCGATATAGTGTGCATAGACCCCGCTCTCATCTGTGAACGAAAGTCCCTCGGCGCGCGCTTTTTCATAGGCGGCGAGCAGCTTGTCCGTATAAAAGCCCTGCGGCGTCTGAACAAGGAACGCCGTTTCGCGCGCAGGCACCGAAAAGACGCTGCCGTCCGCCGCCAGTACAACGGTGTCTGAGGCGGGCAGGGCGCACACGGCGCTTCCGTGTTCCCGCACGCCCGCAATGCATTCCCGTATGATCCTCTGTGAGACGAAGGGGCGCGCCGCGTCGTGCACCAGCACGATGTCGCCCTTCGCCTCCCGAAGCGCGTTATAGACGGACGCACCGCGCGTCGCGCCCCCCAGCAGGGTGCGGGCGGCGGGGAAGGGGGCGAGAAGCGCCTTGATGCGCATTTCGTCCTCGGCGCTGCACGCCACGATGATCTCGTCGGCGCCCGCTGCCGAAAATGCGGAGAGCGACCACGAAAGAACGGGCAGCCCACCCATTTCGTGCAGGACCTTGTTGTCTGCAAATCCCGCGCGCGTGCCCTTGCCCGCGGCGCAGATGATAACGCTTGTCATACGACCACCTCATACAGGCTCGAAGCCTCGTCTTTTTTCACCGTTTCCCTGATCTCTTTTACGCGGAATTTCAGCGTGCCCGTGGCGAATGAAAGCTCCACCACGTCGCCGACCTTCACGCGGTAGGCGGGCTTGACTTCCTTTCCGTTGACGGATATTTTGCCCGCTTCGGCAGCCTCCTGCGCCACGGTGCGGCGCTTTAAGATGCGCGAAACTTTTAAAAATTTGTCGATCCTCATCTTTTTTCCTCGTTTTTCAAAAAATCCGGAGTTCGCGGCGCAAAAAGGCTTGACATCTTTTCGTGCGCGGACTATAATAACATACTGTATCATTATGCGTAGAATGCATTTTTGTGCCTTTTTGCACAAAAACACCGGCAAAAAGGGGTGCATTCCGCTCTTTCCTCATATTATACTGTAAGGGAAAAATACGAACCACGCCTTTGGCGGCATCTTTTCGGCATCTTTTTGCTCATCTTCCTTGCAATACCTCGGTATAGCTGCGTCATCTTCACAAAAATCTGGCGCGAAAATCTTCTCGCCAAAGGTGCAAAGCAATCAAAAGCGGCAGATGTGCGTCTCAGACGCGGCGAAGCCCGCAGCGCGTGCTCGGCGGCACGGGCAAGGGTT
>CALVLR010000052.1 GCA_944340685.1 uncultured Clostridia bacterium
GAACTCCCCGAAGAGGACGAAGAGGAGTAACTTCAAGATAGCGGTATAAAACCACGCGCGGCGCATTTGACAGCGCCGCGTTTTTATTGTATAATACGAATAAATATACAGTCCAAGGAGCTGCCATATGACGATTTCCGAGACGTGCCGCGTGGCGAAAGAACATGCGGGTGCTGCGGCGTATTCCACCGAGGCGCAAAAAAACAGCATGCTGACGCTTGCCGCTGACGCGCTCCTTGCGCGTCAAAACGAAATTCTGGCGGCAAATGCGGAGGATCTGAAACGGTTCACCCGTGAAGATAGTCTCCGCGACCGCCTCGTGCTCACCGAAGGGCGCATTGCGGGCATTGCGGAGGGGCTGCGTCAGCTCACGGCGCTGCCCTGCCCCGTCGGGGAAGTCATCGAAGAGCACACTACGGCGAACGGATTGGATATCGCCCGCGTGCGCGTGCCGTTCGGCGTGGTGGGAATCATCTACGAGGCGCGCCCCAACGTGACGGCAGACGCCATCGGGCTGTGCCTGAAGAGCGGAAATGCCGTGGTGCTGCGCGGCAGCAAGGACGCCTATTCTTCCAACGCCGCCATCGTGCGCGTGATGAAGGAGGCGATCGCCTCCGGCGGGTTCGACCCCGACTTTATTCAGCTTCTCGAAGACTGCACGCGCGAGGGCGCGCGCGAGTTCATGCGGCAGAAGGCGTATCTCGACGTGCTCATTCCCCGCGGCAGCGCCTCGCTCATCCAAAGTACGCTGGAAAACGCCACCGTTCCCGTCATTGAGACGGGCACGGGCAACTGCCATGTGTACGTGGAGAAGAGCGCCGACCTCGAAATGGCAAAGCGCATTCTTCTCAATGCCAAAACGCAGCGAATCTCCGTGTGCAATGCCTGCGAAAGTCTCGTCGTGGACGAGGCGTTCGCAAAAGCGCATCTGGCGGATCTTTTGGCGCCGCTCCTTGAAAAGGGGGTGGACATCGTGGGCGATGAGCGGGCGCGTTCGCTCGTTCCCGCTGTAAAACCCGCCGCCGAGGAGGATTTTTACACCGAATACCTCGCGATGAAGATCTCCGTGAAGATCGTAAAAGACGTGGAGGAGGCGATCGCCTTCATCAACGAACATTCTACGCACCACAGCGAGTGCATCGTGACGGAAGAGAAAGGGGCGGCGGAAAAGTTTCTCCGCGAGATCGACTCCGCCTGCGTCTACCACAACGCATCCACGCGCTTTACCGACGGATTTGAATTCGGGTTCGGCGCGGAGATGGGGATCTCCACGCAAAAACTGCACGCGCGCGGTCCGATGGGGCTGCGCGAGCTGACGAGTTATAAGTTTCTCATCCGCGGCAGCGGTCAGGTGCGGGAGTAGGACATGAAAAAAGCGGCTTGGAGCCGCTTTTTCGCTTACTTTTTTCTGCCGAGTTCGTTGAGTGCGCCGAGGAGGAAGTATTCCGCCGTCGAATTTTTTTTGATCGCTGCCCGCGCCTCCTCGGGGGTGAACCATTTGGCTTCCTCGATCTCCTCGTTGAGGACGATCTCGCCCTCGTCCGCCGTCACGATGAAGTTGAGCATGAGCACGTTCTTCGCGTCGTGATAGCGTGAGCCGTAGTAGCGCCACTTCACGGCGTTGAGTTTCGTTTCTTCTTTCAGTTCGCGCGGGATCGTTTTTTCTGCGCTTTCGCCCTGTTTGATATATCCGGCAAACAGCTTGTAATCCGGTTCGCCCGTGTGCCGCGCAAGCAGGATCTTCGTCTCCGGACGGTTGACGACCGTCATCGAAACGGCAACGGGGAAATAGGGGAACTTGAATGCCCCGCATTGTTCGCAGAAAGGAACAAGCCCTTCGTTTTCAAGATAGCGAAGCGAAAGCTGCGATCCGCAATCTCTGCAATACATTTATGACGTGACCTCCTGTCATAAAACTTCAATATATTCCTATTCATTCTACGCGGAACCGTATGACTTGTCAACTGTTTGATGTAAAAATTTTGCAGAATTTTGTAAAATTTTAGCAGAAAAGCGCCTTCCGAGCGGAAGAAACGCACGCCGTGCGCGCAAACATTGCATGCGCTTTTTTGCCGAGGACGCTTGACAAGCGCGCGCGTTCCATAGTATAATATCAACGATTGTTTTGAGGCGTTTTCATGATACCGACGCCCACATATGAGGAGGGAAATCATGCTCACATCCATTTGCGGAATCAATTGGGGCGCCGAAGGCAAGGGCCGTATGGTCGATCTTCTGTCCCGCCGTTACGACGTCGTGTGCCGCTATCAAGGCGGCAACAACGCGGGTCATACCGTCATCAACGAGAAGGGGAAGTTTATCCTCAATCTCCTGCCTTCGGGGATCCTGCGCGACGGCGTTGTCAACGTGCTTGGAAACGGCATGGTCGTCGACATCAAACACCTTACGGAGGAGGCGGACCGTCTGCGCGCGCAGGGGATCCGCATCACGCCCGAAAATTTAAAGATCAGCGACAAAGCCGTCATCACGATGCCCTATCATGTGCTCATGGACTGCCTCGAAGAGGAGCGCCTTGCCGATAAAAAATTCGGTTCCACCCGCCGCGGGATCGCGCCCGTGTATGCGGATAAGTACATGAAAAAAGCGTTCCGCATGGGCGAACTCCTGCATCCGGAGCATCTTTACGAGCGCGTGAAGGATATTGTCGAGTGGAAAAATCTCACCGTTGCGGGCGGCTATCATCACGCGCCCATCACGGCGGAAGAGGTCATCGAGTACTTCAAAAAGTACGGCGAGCCGCTCAAAGATTATATCTGCGACGTCGGGCTCTGGCTCAACGAGGCGCACAAGGCGGGGAAGAACATCATGTTTGAAGCGCAGCTCGGCGCCCTGCGCGATATTGACTTCGGCATCTATCCCTACACCTCGTCCTCTTCGACGATCGCGGCATACGCGCCCATCGGTGCGGGCGTGCCCAATCTCAAACTCGATAAGTCTGTCGGCATTATGAAGGCGTATTCTACCTGCGTGGGCGAAGGCCCGTTCACGGCGGAGTACTTCGGCGAGAAAGCGGAGGCGCTCCGTGCTGCGGGCGGGGAATACGGTGCCGCGACGGGCAGACCGAGAAGGGTCGGCCCCTTCGATGTGGTCGCTTCCCGCTACGGCATCCGCTGCCAGGGCGCCGATGAGATCGCGCTCACCAAGCTCGACGTGCTTTCGGGGTTCGAGGAACTTGAGATCTGCACGGCATACGAGCTGGACGGCAAGATCATTCACGAATTCCCGTTCTCTGACGCGCTCGACAGGTGCAAACCCGTCTTTGAGAAGGTCAAGGGCTGGAATTGCGACATCACGGGCTGCCGCACGTTTGAAGGGCTGCCCAAAGAAGCGCAGGACTATGTAAAGCTCATCGAAAAGCTTTGCGAATGCAAGATCACGTTCGTCTCCGTAGGCGCGGAGCGCGACGAGATCATTGAAAGATGAAGGGGTTCACAGATTTTCCGCGAACTGACGCGGAAAATCTTCGTGAGGAAAAGCCCGTGTTCGCTACCGCTCTGCACGTGGTTTTCCTCGGCGGCGTTATTGGCAACAGTTGAGCAACGCCGCCTTCACCTTTCTGCGAAAGCGCAGGGTGAGCGGTGCTTGATGCGCACCGCCACGGTGTGGCGTGCGCGCGCCGCGAACCGAGGTTTTTGCCATTGTCGGCAAAAACCGTGACCAAACGCTAAGGTCTACTTGCGTGAGACACTCTGCTTGCGCAAGGATTTAACGGCTCACAGATGTTCCGCGAACTGACGTGGGAAATCTCGTGAATTTTTGAAAAACCAAAAAGAGTTTATGCAAAAAAAATTCTGGAAGATGCACGGCATCGGCAACGATTACATCTACTTCGACTGCTTTGACTGGCAGCCCGAAGATCCTGCTGCGCTTGCGGTAAAACTCTCCGACCGCCACTTTTCCATCGGCGGCGACGGCGTGGTGCTCATTCTGCGCAGCGATGCGGCGGACGCCCGCATGCGCATGTTCAATGCAGACGGCAGCGAGGGGAAGATGTGCGGCAACGCCATCCGCTGCATCGGAAAATTTTTATACGAAGTAAAAGGCATGCAAAAGCCTGTACTTACAGTGGAAACGCTGAGCGGGATCAAGACGCTCTCCATACACGCAGAGGACGGGATCGTTCATTCCGTGCGCGTGAATATGGGGGCGGCGGAACTTACGCCTGCGCGTATTCCCGCCGATTTTGCGGGGGAGCGCGCGGTGAACGTGCCGCTCGATGTGGAAGGAACGGAATACCGCGTGACTGCCGTCTCGATGGGGAATCCGCACTGCATCACCTTTGTGGAAGATCCGTACGCGCTCGATCTGGAAAAACTGGGACCGAAATTTGAACATCATCCCGCTTTTCCGGAGCGCGTGAATACTGAATTCGTGCGCGTGGACGCAAAAAACAGACTGACGATGCGCGTCTGGGAGCGCGGCAGCGGCGAGACGTGGGCATGCGGAACGGGCGCGTGCGCGGTCGCCGTAGCGGGCGTGCTCGGCGGCTATTGCGAGATGGGGGCGGATATTACCGTCCGTCTCCGCGGGGGAGATCTCGTCATCAATGTCACGCCTGAGGCGGTCTATATGACGGGACCTGCGGCATTTGCCTTTACGGGAGAAGTGGAAATCTGACCGCTGCGGTGCGGTTTTACCAAAAATACCAAGGAGAACAGGAAATTTTTATGGCAAAATACATCTTCGTCACGGGCGGCGTTGTTTCGGGACTCGGCAAAGGCATTACTGCGGCATCGCTGGGCAGACTTCTGAAGATGCGCGGCTACAAGGTCGCATCACAGAAACTTGACCCCTACATCAATATCGATCCCGGGACAATGAGCCCGTATCAGCACGGAGAAGTGTTCGTCACCGAGGACGGCGCCGAGACCGATCTCGACCTCGGTCACTACGAGCGGTTTATCGACGAGAACCTCAATAAGTTCTCCAACCTTACCACGGGCAAGGTATATTGGAACGTGCTCACCAAAGAGCGCGCGGGGGAATATCTCGGTCAGACGGTGCAGGTCATCCCGCACATCACCAACGAGATCAAATCCTTTATTTATCAGGTGGGCAAATCTACCAATGCCGACATCGTGATCACCGAGATCGGCGGCACGACGGGCGACATCGAGAGCCAGCCCTTCCTGGAAGCCATCCGTCAGGTCTCCCGCGAGGTGGGGCGCGAAAACTGCTGCTTTATCCACGTTACGCTCGTGCCCTATATCTCCGGCTCCTGCGAATTCAAGAGCAAACCCACCCAGCATTCTGTCAAAGAACTGCAGGGTATGGGCATTTTCCCCGACATTATCGTTGCGCGCGTCGACGCCCCCATGCCGCAGAGTATCCGCGAAAAGATCGCGATGTTCTGCAATGTGGAGCCGGAATGCTGCATCGAAAACCTCACGGTGCCCGTCCTCTACGAAGCGCCCATGATGCTCGAAAAGAGCAATCTCTCCACCATCGTCTGCAAAATTTTGCATCTCGATCCCAAAGAGATCGACATGACGGAGTGGCTCAACATGCTCGAGCGCATCCATGCGCGCAGCAAACATGTGAAGATCGCGCTCTGCGGCAAGTATGTTCAGCTGCACGACGCATACCTCTCCGTTGCGGAGGCGCTCGCCCACGGCGGATTTGAAACGGGCGCGGAAGTCGAAATCGATTGGGTGGATACCGAAACCCTCACAGAGAAGAACGTCAAAGAGCGCCTGAAGGGGGCGGACGGCGTGCTCATCCCCGGCGGGTTCGGCGGAAGGGGCATCGAGGGAAAAGTGCTTGCCTGCCGCTATGCGCGCGAGAATAATATCCCGTATCTCGGGATCTGCCTCGGTATGCAGGTCGCCGTCATCGAATATGCGAGGAATGTGCTCGGCATCGAGGACGCGAACTCCTCCGAATTCTGCCCCGAGGGCAAGCATTCCGTCATCGACCTCATGCCCGACCAGTACGGCGTGAAGATGGGCGGTACGATGCGCCTCGGCGCATACCCTTGCGTGGTGCTGGGCGACAAGATGAAAGAGGCGTACGGCGCCGACCTCATTCAGGAGCGCCACCGCCACCGCTTTGAGTTCAACAACGAGTACCGCAAGCAGTTTGAGGAGGGCGGCATGAAGATCGCGGGCACCTCGCCCGACGGCATGCTCTGTGAGGCGGTGGAAGTCCCTGCCAACGACTTCTTCGTCGGCGTGCAGTTCCACCCCGAGTTCAAGTCCCGCCCCAACAACGCGCATCCTCTGTTCCGTGAATTCATCCGTCATGCGGTGTTGTTTTCAGAAAAAAGAAAGTCAAAGAAATAAGATCGGGACATCCGTAAAATACAGCAGACAGGTCATAATAAGATATGAAGATCAACGAACATTTTCTCGATTTGAAAGACAGTTACCTCTTCGCGACGGTAGGCAGAAAGACCGCCGCATATAAAGCGGCGCATCCCGAAAAAGAGGTCATCCGCCTCTCCATCGGCGACGTCACGCTTCCGCTTGCACCCGTCGTCATCGAAGCGATGCATAAAGCCGTCGACGATATGGCGCATAAGGAGACGTTCAAGGGCTATGGACCCGACCAGTACTGCTACGGGTATGACGTACTCATTGATTCGATCAAGGGAAATTATGCGCGCAAGGGCGTTTCCCTGCAGTCCTCCGAGATCTTTATCTCGGACGGCGCGAAGTCGGACTGCGGCAATATCCTCGATATTTTCTCGACGGACAACGTTGTGCTGGTGCCCGATCCCGTGTATCCCGTCTATCTGGATACCAACGTGATGGCGGGGCGCAAAATTATTTTTGCGGATGCGAACGAACAAAACGGATTTCTGCCCATGCCCGACGAGAGCATGAAGGCAGACATCATTTATATCTGTTCGCCCAACAATCCCACGGGTGCAGCGTACAGCCGCGAGCAGCTCAAGGTGTGGGTCGACTACGCAAAAAAGATGGACGCCGTTATTTTATACGACGCGGCATACGAACACTTTGTGACCGACAGTCACCTCGCGCGCAGTATCTACGAAGTGGAGGGCGCAAAGGAGTGCGCCATCGAACTTTGTTCTTATTCCAAGACTGCGGGGTTCACGGGCGTCCGGTGCGGCTATACCATCGTTCCCGAGGCGCTTGTGCGCGGCGGGGTCTCCCTCAACAAGCTCTGGGCGCGCAGACAGTCCACCAAGTTCAACGGCGTCTCCTATATCACGCAGATGGGCGCTGCGGCGGTGTTCACCGAGGAGGGCGAGCGCCAGATCGAGGAAAACCTCAACTACTACCGCCGCAATGCAAAGATCATCGCGGACTGTCTGGACGAACTCGGCATCTGGTACACGGGCGGGAAAAATTCGCCCTATATCTGGCTTAAATGCCCGAACGGCATGAAGAGCTGGGAATTTTTCGATTACCTTCTGGAGAATGCGCAGGTCGTCGGCACGCCCGGAAGCGGCTTCGGCGAGAACGGCGAAGGGTTCTTCCGCCTTACGGCATTCGGAACGGAGGAGAACACAAAAAAGGCATGTGAGCGCATCAGAGCGCTTTTACATCAATCATCTTGAAAACGGGAGAGAATCATGGATCGGACGAGGGCAGCGGGAGTCCTGTGTCACATTTCTTCCCTTCCGGGGAAGTATGGCATCGGATCTCTCGGAAAAGAAGCGTACCGCTTTGCGAAACTGCTTGCAAAATGCGGCGTAACATATTGGCAGATCTTGCCTCTGGTGCAGACGGGCTACGGCGATTCGCCGTACAGCTCTGTTTTCTGTAACTCCGGCAATCCGTATTTTATTGACCTCGACCGGCTCGCCGCAGAGGGACTGCTTACGGCAGAAGAGCTTCGCGCGGCGCGCCACAGCGGGAAGGTCGACTACGGTGCGCTCTACAACGAGCGGTATATGACGCTTCGAAAGGCGTTTTCACGCTTTAATTTCGATGGGAGCGAGTTCCGCGCCTTTGTCAAGAGCGGGGTTGCGGAGGATTACGCCCTGTTCATGACCGCAAAACAGGTCTACGGCGAAAATTTCCTCTCATGGGAAACGCCGCTCAAATTCCGCGACGCGGACGCGCTTGAAAAACTGCGTACGGATTTCCATGAGGAATATCTCTTCTGGAATTTCCTGCAATACAAATTCCGCACGCAATGGTTCGCGCTGAAAGCATACTGCAATCGGCTCGGACTTCAAATCATCGGCGATATTCCGCTCTATGTGGCGGCGGACAGCGCCGACGTCTGGGCGCATCCCGAGCTGTTCAAACTGGATAGAGATCTCCGTCCGGTAAAGGTGGCGGGGGTCCCTCCCGATTATTTCTCCAAAACAGGGCAGCTCTGGGGGAATCCCATCTACGATTGGGAGGCGCATGAGAAAGAAGGGTTCCGCTGGTGGACGGAGCGGTTGGAGAGCGCTTTTTTGCTGTACGACGTCGTCCGTATCGACCATTTCCGCGGCATCGACCGCTATTACGAGATCCCCGCGTTTGCGGAGACCGCCGTCGACGGCGTGTGGCAGAAAGGCCCGGGCGAGAAGCTGTTCGCAGGCATTGCCAACAGGGAGAATATCATTGCCGAAGATCTCGGCGTGATGGACGAAGGCGTTCGCCTGCTTCGCACAAAGCTCGGATTCCCCGGCATGAAAGTATTGCTCTTTGCGTTTGACGGAAACGAAGAGAATGAATTTCTGCCCAAAAACATTACGGAAGACAGCGTTACTTATACGGGCACGCACGATAACGATACGGTTGCGGGATACGTCAAATCTCTCTCTACCGAGGAGTTCCTGCTCTTTCGTTCGCGCGTGGCAACGGCGCTTGCCGAGGAGGGGATCTGGGTGCCGCTGGGCGATACGGTCAAAGGATTTCCCGAAGCGCTCGTCCGGCTCGCTTTGAAGTCCCGTTCCGCACTCGCCGTGATCCCCGTACAGGATATTCTCGGGCTGGATAATTCCGCGCGCATGAATCTTCCCGGCTCTCATGAAGGGAATTGGCAGTTCCGTCTGACGGGTCTGCCGCACGGCGGTCCGATGACGAAATTCAAGAGAATGATCAAAAAATACAAACGGAGAGCAAGGTAGCCAATGGCAGACAAAGAAAAGAAAGAGAAGAAGGGGTTCTGGAAGGAATTCAAAGAGTTTATTACGCGCGGCAACGTGCTGGATATGGCGGTCGGCATTATCGTCGGCGGCGCGTTTACGGCGATCGTCACCGCGCTCTGCGACAATATCCTCAAACCCATCATCAACTGGATCATCGCCGCGATCGTCGGCACCGATTCGCTGAGCGAGGCATATACCTTCCTGAAAAGAGTAGAAGTGGACGGCGTCGTCGACCTCTCGCAGTCGATCTATATCGATTGGGGTACCTTCATCAACGCCATCATCAATTTCCTGCTGATCGCACTCGTTCTGTTCCTCATCATCAAGGCGCTCATGAAAGTGCAGCAAATGCGCGACCAGGCGAAAGCCGCGCTCGAAGAGGCTGAGGAAAAACGCAAGGCGGAGAAAGAAGCCGCAGAGAAAGCTGCGCAGCAGCAGGCAGTTGCCGCCGCAGCAGCGCCCGCCGCGGAAGCGAACAAGGAAACGACGGCCGCAGAGGAAAAGAAGGAAGCTGCGAAAACGGAAGAACCGCAGCCGGATCCCGAAACAAAATAACATCCAAAAGTCCGGAATCTCCCGGGCTTTTTTCGTGACCGAAAACCGACGCGCGGCATATACTGAGCTGTATATGCGCATATGTTTTGTGACGGACGGAAGCTTTTCCGAATATACGGAGCGGGCGGCGGGTGCGGCGGACGTCGTCATCTGCGGCTTCCAATCGCTCGGCGAAGTCAGCTACGAACAGGAACTGAGAGGGGAGACGGGATACTTTGAGGACGTCGCGATCTTGTCACGCGAAAAAAAGTGCGCCGTGTTTGCCGGCTGCTTTACGAATGCGCGCGGGATCAGGCGCAAATCTGTGGTCGCGGCAGAACGCGGACGTATCCTGGGCGTATCCGATATGGTCAACCGTATCGACGGCGGCGAATACCGTGCCGGCGCGGGCGTAAAGATCTTCGATACCGCCGCAGGAAAACTTGGCGTGGTCGTTGCGGAGGACTTTTATTTTCCGCGCATTGTCGAGACGCTCTCCGTCTGCGGAGCGGAAGCCGCCGTATGCGTTTTTGAACAGTTCGGCGACGCGCTTGAACAGACGCTCGCCCGCGCCCATGCTTTTTTTTGCGGGATCCCCGTCCTTCTGTGCGGATACGGCTACGCGCTTGCCGCGGACGTCGGGGGAAAAATTGCCTTTGCATCGGCAAGGAGTCCGTGTTATTACGATCTGGTACGGGAGCAGGAGTATCATATTGTGGAGACGCGCCGCAGGGGGTTCTTTAAAACGAGAAGAAAAGAATTTTAGCCCCTTGCCAAGCGGAGGATAATGTGGTATACTTGGATCATGAGCAATGCAGTTGATTTTATTTCCGCATACAATACGATTGATTCCCGTCTCCGTGCCATTTACCGCGGCAAGGGGAACCTTCAGTTTTCCGATCTTGTGCGCCGCTGCGCCGAGTTTCATAAAACGGTACGCCGCTACGAGGAAGACCTTCTGCTCTGCGCGCGGCTTCGCAACGTCATCGTGCACGAGAGCAAGAAAAATAAGATCATCGCCGAACCATGCAGCGAGATCACAAAGCTCATCTGTCACGTTGCGGACCTGCTCAGCTCTCCGCCCAAGCTCTCCGCCTTAAAAGATAAAAACGTCACGGGGATCGACGCCGATGCAACGCTTGCAGACGCCTTTGTACGGATCGCGCAGACAAATTATTCCAATCTGCCCGTTTACCGCGGCGGAAGGATGCTCGGCGTTCTGAACAACCGCCGCGTGGTGCGCGTTGTCGGTCAGGCGTTGGAGCGCGGGGAGAACGTCGACGACTTCTTGCAGACGCCCTGCGCCGATGTTATGCACGAAGATGATATGTTCCGTTTTTATAAGGTGCTCGGCAAAGAAAATACGGTGCAGGAGGCGATCGACGCGTTTGAAGAAAACAGAAAATTATTGGCGGTGCTTGTAACGCCTTCCGGCTATGTAGGCGACAAGATTGTAAATCTGCTCACAAGCGCAGATATTCCGCAGCTGATCCGCATGCTGGAAGAATAGCGCAGGTTTGTGTTTTGCAAAAAAACGGACGAGAAGCTCGTCCGTTTTTTATTCGTGAAGATATTTATTTCAGGATCCTTGTCGCCGTGACTGCCAGCGCCCCGGGGCCGATATGGCAGGAGACGGAGAGCGAAAGGGGATCGACGTAAGTTACGGGAATATTGGGGAAGGTCGCCTCTAATTCCGCCTTGAACGTCTGCGCTTCCTGATAGTTGTTGGTGTGCGCAACGGAAATCGTCATTTCCCCCGCGTCGAGATAGGGTTTGAAACGCGTTAAAAGATCGTTGCGGATGGCGGCGACCATCTCTGCCTTTGCCTGTTTCAGCGAATGCACCTTTTTAAAGGCGTCCAGTTTTTCGCCCTGGATCTGCAAAACGGGTTTGATTTTCAGGATCGTACCGATCAGCGCTGCGGCGGGGGTGAGCCTGCCGCCTTTTTTGAGGTACTTGAGCGTGTCGAGAGAGATATAAATACTGCTGTCAAATTTAGTTTTTTCAAGATACTCCTTGATTTCGGCAGCGCTTTTGCCTTCTTTCGCCAGTTTCATGGCGTCGAGAACGCTCTGCTTCTGTGTGACGGAAATGCGCTGATTGTCCACGACCTGCACTCTGCCGCCGTATTCCTTTGCAAGGTTCTGCGCGGTATGGCAGGATTCTGAAAGCCCGCTCGACATGGGGATATGCACAATATCGCTGCCGTCTTTAAGAAGTTCGTCCCAAAGCTCGGTGACGCTGAGTGCGGCGGGCTGGGATGTGGAAACAGTCGCTTCGCCCTGTAAGTGCTCATAGAACTGTTCCTGCGTGAGGTTAATGTCCTCAAAGTATTCTTCACCATCGATCAGAAAGGGCATGGGCACGACGAAGATTCCCAGTTCTTTCGCCTCTGCCTGTGTGATGCCGCTGTTCGAATCGGTGACGATCTTGATGTTCGCCATGATCCTCTCCAATATTTTTATTTCATTTATTGAACTTTTTTCATTATACCCTGTACAGATGAAAAAGTCAAGGGAAAGAGGATAGTTTTTTTGTTGAAAAAATCCTGCGGTGTACATTGACAAGTTTGTGCAGTGAGAGTATAATATGGAACGAGATTTCACAAGGAGATTACCGGAATGTTCGAGATCCTGAAAAAAGAAGCGCTGAATCCGACCGTCATGCGTATGGATATCAAAGCGCCTCTGATTGCCAAAAAAGCGCTCGCCGGTCAGTTTGTCATCGTGCGCGCGGACGAGCGCGGCGAACGTATCCCGCTTACGGTCGCGGGGTGCGACACGGCGACGGGCGCTGTTACCATCATCTTTCAGATCGTCGGCGGAGCGACTATGACGCTTGCCTCTCTTCCCGAGGGCGGGAACGTCGCAGATTTTGTAGGTCCGCTCGGCACGCCGACGCATGTGGACGGCTTGAAAAAAGTTGCCGTTGTCGGCGGAGGCGTCGGGTGCGCCATCGCGCTTCCCGTTGCGCGCGCTCTGCATGAACGCGGCTGCAACGTCACTTCCATCGTCGGGTTCCGCAACCACGATCTCGTGATCCTTGAAGAAGAGTTCAAAGCGATTTCCGATCGTTTTTATATGATGACGGACGACGGCTCCTACGGGGAAAAGGGCAACGTCTGTGTGCCGCTGAACCGCCTTTTGGAGAGCGGGGAGACCTTCGACGAGGTGATCACCATCGGCCCGCTCATCATGATGAAATTTGTTGCGGCGGCGACCAAGCCCTACGGCATCAGGACGATCGCCAGCATGAATCCGATCATGATCGACGGCACGGGTATGTGCGGCTGCTGCCGCGTGACGGTGGGCGGCGAGATGAAGTTCGCCTGCGTGGACGGACCGGACTTCGACGCGCACCTCATCGACTTCGACGAGGCGATGAAGCGTTCGCGCACCTATGCGGAATTTGAGGCAACGGCGCGCGAAAAGCACTGCAACCTCTTCAAAAAAACGGTGCAATAGGAGGAAAAAGACATGCCGAAATTCAATATGGATCCCAAAAAGCACCCGATGCCTTCGCAGGATCCGCTCGTCAGAAATAAAAACTTTCAGGAAGTCGCGCTCGGCTATGACGAGGCGACCGCCGTGGAAGAGGCAAAGCGCTGCCTTGGCTGCAAAAACAAGCCGTGCGTGAACGGCTGTCCCGTCGCGGTGGATATCCCCGCCTTTATCGCACTGGTCGCCGAAGGGAAATTTGAAGAGGCTTACCAGGTTATTCAGCGCACTTCTTCGCTGCCTGCCGTCTGCGGGCGCGTCTGCCCGCAGGAGACGCAGTGCGAGGGGAAGTGTACGCGCGGGATCAAGGGCGAACCCGTCGGGATCGGAAGACTCGAACGCTTTGTCGCGGACTGGCACATGGCGCATTCGGAAGCCGTGCCCGTCTGTACCGTGCGCAACGGGCATAAAGTTGCCGTTGTCGGATCCGGACCTGCGGGGCTGACCTGTGCGGGCGATCTTGCGAAAATGGGCTACGACGTCACCGTGTTCGAGGCGCTCCACACGGCGGGCGGCGTGCTCGTTTACGGAATTCCCGAATTCCGTCTGCCCAAAGAGATCGTCCGCAAGGAGGTCGAAGGGCTCAAAGCGCTCGGCGTGAAGATCGAAACGGATTCCGTCATCGGACGCGTCCTCACGATCGAAGAACTCAAACAGGAGTACGGGTTCGAAGCCGTCTTTCTCGGCACGGGCGCGGGACTGCCGAAGTTCATGGGGATCAGGGGCGAGGGCGCGCGCGGCGTGTTCTCCGCAAACGAGTACCTCACCCGCACCAATCTGATGAAGGCTTATGAACCGGACAGCGAAACGCCCATCATGCACGCGAAAAAAATCGCCGTCGTGGGCGGAGGCAACGTCGCAATGGACGCGGCGCGCTGTGCAAAACGTCTGGGCGCCGACGTCGTATATATCGTTTATCGCCGTTCGGAAGCGGAACTTCCCGCCCGCCGCGAGGAAGTGGAGCACGCCAAGGAAGAGGAGATCATTTTCAAACTGCTCACGAACCCCGTCGAGATCCTCACGGATGCGGACGATAATGTGGTCGGTCTCAAGTGCATTCAGATGACGCTGGGTGAACCCGACGCTTCGGGCCGCCGCCGCCCCGTCGAGGTGCAAGGAAGTGAGTTCGTCATGGATGTGGATTGCGTGATCATGGCGCTTGGCACCTCTCCCAACCCGCTCATCAAGTCGACGACGCCCGGATTGGAGACGCAGCGCCGCGGCGAGATCGTTGCCGACGAAAACGGTAAAACGACGCTGGAAGGTGTGTACGCGGGCGGCGACGCCGTCACGGGTGCGGCAACCGTTATTCTCGCCATGGGAGCGGGCAAGACGGCTGCGAAAGCCATCGATGAATATATCCGAAGCAAGTAAAGGATTTTGCGGCGCGTCCGGAGGATGCGCCGTTTTTACTTGACTTTTTTGCCATACGGCGCTATTCTGTTTGCATCATGGAACGCGAGAAGTACGAAAATTTATTGAATATCCTCAAAGAAGAACTTGTTCCGGCAATGGGGTGCACGGAACCCGTCTCCGTTGCATATGCCGCCGCGCTTGCACGCGACGTGCTCGGCGCGGTCCCTCAGCGCGCCGAGATCACCGTCAGCGGCAATATTCTGAAAAACGTCAAAAGCGTCGTCGTGCCCAATACGGGCGGGCTGCGCGGTGTGGCTGCCGCTGTCGCGGCAGGGATCGTCGCGGGCGACGCGGAAAGAGAGCTGGAAGTTCTCTCTGCCATCACGCCGGAAGAGATCGCAGAAATCCGTCCTTATCTGGACAAAACGCCGATTTCGGTTTCAGAGTCCCGCTCGGACTGTGTTTTTGATATCGGCGTCCGCGTGTTTTGCGGAGCGGACGAGGCGTTTGTCCGCATTATGGGCAGACATACGAACATTGTAAGCGTTGAAAAGAACGGCGTGGTCCTGCGCCGCGGGAAGGCAGCGGAGACGGGGGAGCCGTGCGGGCAGGATTTTACGGTACGGGATATTGTGGAGTTTGCCGATCAGGTCGCCCTCGGCGATGTGGCGGACACGCTCGAACGGCAGGTCGCATGCAACAGCGCGATCTGCGAAGAGGGGCTCAGGCGCGACTACGGCGCGCGGGTCGGAAAGATCCTGCTCGCCGCCTTCGGGGACGACGTACATAACCTCGCGAAAGCGACCGCGGCGGCAGGGTCGGACGCCCGTATGAACGGGTGCGAGCTGCCCGTGGTCATCGTCTCGGGAAGCGGCAATCAGGGGATCACCGCGTCTATGCCCGTCGTGGTTTATGCGCGCAAGCTCGAAGTCCCGCATGAAAAACTCCTTCGCGCGCTTGTGGTCTCCAACCTCGTCACTGTGCATTTAAAACGCGGCATCGGCTGTCTTTCCGCCTATTGCGGTGCGGTCAGCGCGGGCTGCGGCGCGGGCGCAGGGGTGTGTTACCTGCGCGGCGGGAGCTATGAAGAGATCGCGCATACGATCGTAAACGCCGTTGCCATCGAGTCCGGCGTCATCTGCGACGGTGCAAAATCGAGCTGCGCTGCAAAAGTTGCTTCCGCAGTGGAGGCGGGTCTTGTCGGCATGGAGATGTACCGCCGCGGCAGTCAGTTTTACGGCGGAGACGGCATCGTAGAGAAGGGCGTGGAAAATACCATCCGCGCCGTCGCAGATCTCGCCCGCAACGGAATGCGCGAGACGGATGAGGAGATCATCCGCCTGATGATCCGCCAGCTTGCGTAAACCTGAACTTATAAACCGTTGGTGCCCGCAGAATTCTGCGGGCATTTTTCGGCAAGTCTGTCCACATCGCCGCATACAATATCAGCATGAAGAGTCTTTCGGGAAAGCGCCGCGTCCTTCTCGCGTGCTGTGCGGTCGCGGCGGCGCTTGCCATTACGGTAGGGATGTGCCTCTACGCGCTCGCGCAGACGGCGGCGGGAATGCAGAGAATGACCATCGTCATCGACGCGGGACACGGAGGGATCGACGGCGGCGTTGTCGGTCGGGTTACAAAAACAAAGGAGAGCGATATCAACCTTTCCGTATCCCGTCTGCTGCAAGCGGAATTCGAGGAGGCGGGCTTTCTGGTGGTGCAGACGCGCCCGACCGAAGCGGGACTGTACGGGAGCGCCACAACGGGCTACAAAAAGCGCGATATGCAGAAGCGTTCCGAGATCATTCATGAAAATGCGCCTGCCGCTGTCATTTCCGTACATCAGAATTTTTTCCCCGTCTCCTCCCGCCGCGGCGCGCAGGTCTTTTTCCGTGAGTCGAATGCGCTTTCCCGTACGCTGGCATGCTCGATCCAGACGGCGCTCAATGAGATGCCGGAATGTATTGTCAGAAGCGAACCGCTCAAAGGGGACTATTATGTCCTCAACTGCAGCGATTATCCTTCCGTCATCGTGGAATGCGGGTTTTTATCCAACGCGGCGGACGAAGCGCTGCTCGTGACGCAGGCGTATCAGCAGCGCATCGCAGAGGTCATCTGTCAGGGGACGATCGCCTTTCTTGCGGCGGGAACGACAGGTGAATAGCTTGTGAAAAGCGCGCGCGGCGATCCTTCGCCGCGTGTATTTTGTTTGACATTTTATAGCCGGAATGTTATACTTACGATATGAGTGAGTACGCACATCTCAAAACATACGATCTCCGTTATTCGGATTTTGATTACAAAGATGAACTGCGCCCGTCCGCGCTTCTCGGCGTCGTGCAGGAATCGGCGTGCCTGAGTGCTGACGAACTCGGATTCGGCTACGATGATCTCAAACCGCAGGATCTCGGTTTTATTATCGTCAATACCTATGTCGAGCTGGCGCGCCCGATAAAGCTCGGCGAGGCGATCACGGTGGAGACATGGCCTCTGCCGCCCCGTATGGTATATTTTGAACGCGATTATCGCGTTTCTTCGGGCGGAGAAGAAGTCGCGGCGGCAGCTTCCCGCTGGTGCCTTGTCGATCTGAAGACTTTTACGCTTCTGCGCCCCGAACGAATGGGCGAGGCGCATGAGAAATGCCCGTACCGCAGCGACAAAGCGGTTGCGCCGGCAAGCTGGAAGATCCCGCGGGTGAAGGAAGGGCGGGAAGTGTACCGCATGCTTGTCGCGAACAGTCATTGCGATCACTACTTCCACGCCAATAACGCCCGCTATGCGGATTTTTACTTTGACTGCTTCACGATGGAAGAACTTTCCGCAAGAGCGGTCAAAGCGTTTCAGATCACCTACGAAAAACAGGCGAAAGAGGGGAGCGAACTCACATTATGGCGGGAAGACGTGCCGGACGGCGCGCTCCTGGAGATCCGCTGCGGAGACGACACGCTTTCGCAATGCCGCGTGTGGTTTACCGCCTGAGCAAACTGCGGAAGAAAGCACTGATCGGGAAGATACGTTATGGAAAAACCTACCGTCGCCAACTATGTGCGGCTCATCAAAAAATTGTTTGTAATATTCAGCTGCGTCATGATCCCCGCAATCATGGTCTGTCTTGTCTTTGCATTCGGCGGGGTATTTGCCTTCTATTTTATCGCGCCGGCGCTGATCCTTGCGTATCTCATCGTATACGGGCTGTATGCGATCCGCATTTCCATGAGCGTTGTGATCGGTCTCGAAGTGACCGATCAGGTCATACATCTCAAAACAAAACGCAAGACGTTCACTTACGACGCCAAGACGGGCTGCGTCGCCATGAAGGCGAAAAAGGGCAAGTTCATCGGCACGTTCCGAACGCAGGATTCGGAAGATAAGTTTATTTTCCTGCGGCATGTTCCCTTTACCAAGCACTATGATATCGCCTTCTCGGCGGATGAAATGCGCTATCTTTTTCCCGACTTCGACGAATACGAAGAGAGCTGAGCCTATGCGCCGCCGCCTTTTCTTTGGTGACGGAATATGCATGATATACCGTATAAAATACAAATAATATTCAAATATACGAATAAATATGCAAAGAATATAAAAAAATTTTTATAAAACAGGGTGCAAACGCTTGACGGATGCGCCCTCGATTTATATAATATCAGTTGAAAATTTCAAAGAAGGAAATCAGATCTATGGAAAAGAAAATCAAAAAAGTTGTTCTTGCATATTCGGGCGGGCTGGATACTTCGATCATCATCCCGTGGCTGAAAGAAAACTACGATAACTGCGAAGTTATCGCGGTGTCCGGCGACGTCGGGCAGGGGACCGAGCTTGACGGGCTGGAAGAGAAGGCAAAGAAGACGGGCGCATCCAAACTGTATGTGCTCGATCTGAAAAAGGAATTCGTCGAGGACTACATTTTCCCGACCATGCAGGCGGGTGCGGTCTATGAGGATAAATACCTGCTCGGTACGTCGTTTGCCCGTCCCGTCATCGCGAAGGCGATCGTGGACATCGCCAAGAAAGAGGGCGCCGACGCGATCTGCCACGGCTGCACGGGAAAGGGGAACGATCAGGTGCGCTTTGAGCTGACCATCAAGGCGTTTGCGCCTGAAATGACGATCATCGCCCCCTGGCGTATCTGGAACATCAAGAGCCGCGAGGAAGAGATCGAGTACGCCGAGGCGCACAATATCCCCCTCAAGATCAACCGCGAGACCAACTATTCCAAGGATAAAAACCTGTGGCACCTCTCGCACGAGGGGCTTGATCTCGAAGATCCCGCTAACGAGCCTCAGTACGAAAAGGAGGGATTCCTCGAAATGGGCGTCTCTCCCGTGAAGGCGCCCGACAAACCCACTTATGTGAGCATCCACTTTGAAAAGGGCGTTCCCACCGCCATTGACGGCAAGGAGATGGGCGCGGTCGAGATCGTGGAAACGCTGAATAAAATCGGCGGCGAGAACGGCGTGGGGCTTGCCGACCTTGTGGAAAACCGCCTCGTCGGCATGAAGTCGCGCGGCGTGTACGAGACGCCCGGCGGCACCATCCTCTATGAGGCGCACCGCCTCCTGGAGACGATCACGCTCGACAAAGCGACGATGCACTACAAGCAGCTCATCGCCGTCAAGTTCGGCGAGATGGTGTACGACGGTCAGTGGTTCACGCCCCTTCGCGAGGCGCTCTCCGCATTTGTCGCCAAGACGCAGGAGACGGTCACGGGCGACGTGAAGCTGCGCATCTACAAGGGCAACGTCACCAATGCGGGACTCACTTCGCCTTATTCCCTGTACAGCGAAGATATTGCCACCTTCTCCGACGACGGCGGCGCATATTCGCAGAAGGATTCCGAGGGCTTCATCAATCTGTTCGGGCTGCCCATCAAGGTCAAGGCGCTGCTCGATCAGAAGAAACTCAAATAAAAAGGGCGTTATGTTCAAGGTATTTATTGACGGGAGTGCGGGGACCACAGGTCTCCGCATTCGTGAGATGTTGGGGAAGCGGGCGGATATTTCCCTCATTACCATCAGCGAGTCGGCGCGCAAGGACGTTGCCGCGCGCAAAGAGGCGATCAACGCCTCGGACGTGACCTTTTTGTGCCTTCCGGACGACGCGGCGCGCGAGGCGGTCGCGCTCGTGGAAAATCCGCATACGGTCGTGATCGACGCGTCGACGGCGCACCGCACGGCGGCGGGCTGGGCATACGGCTTTCCGGAACTCTCCAGAGTGCACCGCGCCGCTGTTGCGCAGTCCAAGCGCATTGCAAATCCCGGGTGCTATGCCTCCGGTTTTATCGCGCTCGTCTACCCGCTCGTCAGGGCGGGGATCGTTGCGCCGGACTATCCCTTTGTGTGCCACGCCGTCAGCGGTTATTCGGGCGCGGGGAAGAAGGGGATCGCCGAATACGAGGCGGAGAACCGTTCGCCCGTCTACGATACGCCGCGGCTGTATGCGCTCTCGCTCACACATAAGCACCTGCCCGAGATGCAGGCAGTGTGCGGGCTTACCCGTACGCCCGTGTTCAATCCGTATGTGTGCGACTATTACTGCGGCATGACGGTGAACGTACCGCTGTTTTCCGATCTGCTCTGCAAGCGGGCGGGCGCCGCGGAGATCAGAGAGATCCTTGCCGCGCACTACGCGGGAAGCAGCTTTCTCTCGGTGGGCGAAGAGGGGAGCGGCTATATTTCCGCCAACACGCTCAACGGAACCAACCGTATGCAGCTGCTTGTGAACGGAGGGGAAGAGCGTATCCTGCTCACGGCGCGCTTCGATAATTTGGGAAAAGGGGCCTCGGGGGCGGCAATTCAGAATATGAATCTCGCGCTCGGGCTTGACGAACGCATTTCTTTGTGATATAATCGTAAGGATAGAGAAATTTATGATAAAAAGCATTTCGGGCGGCGTATGCGCCCCCAAGGGATTCCGCGCAGGCGGTGTGCACTGCGGGATCCGCAAAAACAAGATCAAAAAGGATCTGGCGCTCATCGTTGCAGATGTCCGCTGCGCGACGGCGTGCGTCTATACGACCAATCTCGTGAAGGGCGCGCCCATTCTCGTGACAAAGAAAAACGTGGCGGACGGCTACGCGCAGGCAGTCATCGTCAACAGCGGCAACGCCAATACCTGCAATGCGAACGGGGTTGAGATCGCCGAGCAGATGTGCGCGCTCGTCGAACGGCATACGGGCATTGCGGCGGGGGACGTGGTCGTCGCCTCCACGGGCGTGATCGGGCAGCCGCTCTCCATCGAGCCGATCGCGGGCGGCATGCAGGAACTTGTCTGCAGCCTCGGCGACAACAGCTCCGCGGCGGCAGAAGCCATTATGACGACGGACACCGTAAAAAAGGAGATCGCATTCTCCTTTGATCTGGACGGCGCCACCTGTAAAATCGGCGCCATCTGCAAGGGCGTCGGCATGATCTGCCCGAATATGGCGACGATGCTCATGTTCATTACCACCGATGCGGCGGTCTCGCCCGCCATGCTGCAAAAAGCGGTCTCGGCAGACGTGAAGGATTCGCTGAACATGCTCTCGGTGGACAGAGATACCTCTACCAACGATACGCTCTGCATCATGGCGAGCGGGCTTGCAGGGAACAGAGAGATCGTTTCGGCGGGCGCGGACTATAAAAAGTTCTGCGCTGCGCTGCACGAAGTCACCTCGGCAATGTGCCGTATGCTTGCCGCGGACGGCGAGGGTGCGACCAAACTTGTGGAGTGCCGCGTTGTCGGAGCAAAGAGCAAAAAGGCGGCGCGCCTTGCGGCGAAATCGGTCATCAATTCCAACCTCGTCAAGGCGGCGATGTTCGGGTCGGACGCCAACTGGGGACGGGTTTTGTGCGCGCTCGGCTATGCGGGCGCCGATCTCGACGTAAACAGGATCGACGTAAGGTTTTCCTCTCCTGCGGGCGAAGTGTCCGTCTGCGAAAACGGGAGCGGGATCACGTTTTCCGAGGAGGAAGCCAAGAAGGTCCTCTCAGAAAAGGAGATCGTCATCGGCGTAGACTTAAAAGAGGGGAATTTCTCTGCGACTGCGTGGGGATGCGACCTCACCTATGATTATGTAAAAATCAACGGAGATTACAGAACGTGATTGGAAAAGAGGCTCAGGCAGAATTTCTTCTGGAAGCGATGCCCTACATCGAGAAATACCAGAATAAAATTCTCGTCGTAAAATACGGCGGAAACGCCATGACGGACGATACGCTCAAACAGCTTGTCATGCGCGACATGACGCTTTTGCAGTTCGTCGGCATCAAAGTCGTGCTTGTCCACGGCGGCGGTCCTGAGATCTCCCAGATGCTGAAGCGCATGGGGATCGAATCGCGTTTTGTGGGCGGGCTGCGCTATACCGACGCCGAGACGGCGCACGCCGTCCGCATGGTGCTGGCGGGCAAGGTAAACAAGGAACTTGTTCATATGCTCGGTTCGCTCGGCGCGAAGGCGGTCGGGCTTTCGGGGATCGACGGCAACATCCTGAAGTGCTCCAAAGAGAGCGAGGAACTCGGCTTTGTGGGCAAGATCGAACAGGTGAATACCGATCTCATTTTAAGCTGTCTGAACGCGGGGTATCTCCCCGTCATCTCCACGGTCGGATATGACGACGAGGGCAACATTTACAACGTCAACGCCGATACGGCGGCTTCTGCGCTCGCGGGGGCGCTCAAGGCGGAGAGCCTCATTCTCATGACGGACGTGCGCGGGCTTCTGCAAAAGGCGGGGGACGCCGATTCGCTCATCAAAAAAGTGTACGTCTCCGACGTGCCTTCCCTCATCAAAGAGGGCATTATTTCGGGAGGAATGATCCCCAAAGTGCAGTGCTGCCGCGACGCGATCCGCAACGGCGTGAACCGTGTGTTTATTACAGACGGCAGGGTCAAACATTCTATTTTATTGGAGTTGCTCTCCGACGAAGGGTTGGGGACAATGTTTGTGAAGGGAGACTGATTTTTATCAGTCCTTCTTTTACGATTTCGGGGTTTTGAGTATGGATTTTTCTGAGATACAAAAATTAGACCGGCAATATCACGCCGAAACGTACGCCTATTTTCCCATTGCGTTCGTCGGCGGCAGGAACGCTACGCTCCTCGGGACGGACGGCAGGGAGTACATCGACTTCGGCGCGGGCATTGCGACGAATATCTTCGGCGTGAACGACGAGGTGTGGAAGGCGGCAGTCATCGAACAGCTCAACAAAGTGCAGCACGTCTGCAATTACTACTATGCGGAACCGCAGAGCAGACTTGCCGAACTGCTGTGTACAAAATCGGGGGCGAAGCGCGTATTTTTCGCCAATTCGGGCGCGGAAGCGAACGAATGCGCCTTTAAGGCGGCAAGAAAGTATTCCGCTATGAAATACGGCGACGGCGTGCGCGCCAAGATCGTCACGCTGAAAAACAGCTTCCACGGCAGAACGCTCTTCACGCTGACCGCGACGGGGCAGGACGCCTTTCACCGCTGGTTCGGTCCCTTTGTGCCCGAAGTGGACTATGCCGAGCCGGACATGGCGGATATCCGCCGCGTCGCGGACAACAGGACCTGCGCCGTCGTCATCGAATGCGTACAGGGGGAGAGCGGCGTTACGGCGCTTCCCAAGGCGTTCGTGACCGCACTGGAAGCCTTCTGCAAGGAACGGGATATTCTCCTGATCTGCGACGAGGTGCAGTGCGGCAACGGCAGAACGGGCAGGCTGTATGCCTATGAGCATTACGGGATCCACCCCGATATTGTGACCACGGCGAAGGGGCTGGGCGGCGGACTGCCCATCGGCGCGTGCATGTTCTTTGAAAAGACGGAGCACACGCTGCAAACGGGCGATCACGGTTCCACCTTCGGCGGCAACCCCGTCTGCTGCGCAGGCGCGGTCAATGTGATGAGCCGCCTCACCGATGAATTTTTGCTCGAAGTGCAGGGCAAAGCCGAATATCTGCGCGCGAAGCTCAAAGGCTTCGACGGCGTGAAGCAAGTTACGGGGCTGGGGCTTATGATCGGGCTGGAAGTGGAGAAGAGCGCCAAAGAAGTGGCGGCGGAGTGCGTGAAGCGCGGGCTGCTCGTTCTTACGGCGCACGACCGCGTCCGCCTTGTCCCGCCGCTCACCATCACCAAAACAGAAATGGACGAAGGGCTGTCCGTCCTCAAGGAGGTTCTCAAATGAAACATCTTCTCAAACTTGCCGATCTCTCGCGGGAGGAGATCTTATCCGTTCTCAACCTTGCAGATCAGCTCAAATACGAGCGTAAACACGGCGTCCCGCAGGAATATCTGAAAGGCAAAAA
>CALVLR010000053.1 GCA_944340685.1 uncultured Clostridia bacterium
AGAGTCCTGCAAATAACAGAGCCGTGCCATGGCACGGCTCTGTTATTTGCAGGACTCTGCGCAGAATGCGCGGGAATCCGGATCGATCAGTCTGCTTTGAAGGGCAGAAGCGCTGCAACACGCGCACGCTTGATGGCGGTCGCGAGTTCGCGCTGATGTTTTGCGCAGGTACCCGTCATGCGGCGGGGCAGGATCTTGCCGCCCTCGCTGATGAATTTGCGGAGCTTGTTCGTCTCTTTATAGTCGATCGTGCTCTTCTCCTGGCAGAACAGGCAGACCTTCTTGTAGTTCTGTCTCTTATAGTTCTTTTTTGCGGGACGCTCGCGCACTTCGCTTCTCTCGCGGGCGGGAGCCTCGTTCGCTGCGGGAGCCGCTGCCTCTGCGGGCGCTGCCTGCTCCGTTACGACCTCATTCTCTTCCATGATAATACTCCTTAATCAGTTGATGGTTCCCTCGGTCAGAAGGGGATGTCCCCGTCGTCGTCGAAGGCTTCGAGCGCAGGCTTCTTCTTGGGCGCCGCGCTCCGCTCGCCGGAGGAAGGTGCATCGTAGAAATCGCTGCCGCCGTCGGAACTTCCCTTGGGCGTAAGGAACTCCACGTCCTGTGCCACAACGTCTACCGAGGTGCGGCGCACGCCGTCGTTGCCCTCGTACTGGCGGATCTGCAGATCGCCGTATACGGCGATCTTGTTGCCCTTTTTGGTGTAGCGGGCAACCGTTTCGCCCAGCCTTCTCCAGGCGGTCACGTTATAAAAGTCCGTCTGGCGCTCTTCGCCGCCCGAGTAGCGGTTGACCGCCACGCCGAAACGGCAGACAGGCACGCCGCCCGAGGTCTCCGTGAGTTCGGGGTCGCGCGTAAGATTTCCGATCAATAACACCTTCGTCATTTTACTTTTCCTCGACTTTCGTAATCATGCGGCGCAGCACAACGTCGGAAATGCCGGCGATACGGTCAAGTTCGCGGACCGTCTCACCGTTCGCATGGAACGTCATGAGTGCATAGAACGCCTCTGTCCTGAACGCGATGGGGTACTGCGTCTTCTTGACGCCCCACTTGTCGGTCGCCTCAACGGTACCGCCCATGGTGGTGACGATGTCGGCATACTTTTTGAGTTCTGCCTCTTTCGCCTCGTCCTCCAAATCGCTCCGGAGCAGGATAAGCATCTCGTACTTCTGCATAATTTTTCACCTCCCGGTCTGAATCGGCATACCTTTTCGGTATGCAAGGCTTGTTTTCGGGACTTAGCCCGTCTTGATATTGTACAATAAAATCGCGCGCAAGTCAATTGATTTTGCCTTGCGCGCGAATGATTTTGTTGTTTTTTGCGATCAGGGCGTGGGTTCGGTCCCGCCGGCGCCTTCTCCGCCCGTAACGTCGCCTGAATCGTCAGGGACGAGAGGAATTTCGCCCGAAATAATACCTTTGAGCAGCGAGATCGTTCCGCTTACGGTCAGTTCGTTCAGGTTCGTGTATTCGCTGCCGTTGTATGCAAATGTGAATCCGAGTTTCTGATAGGGGTTTTCATCGATGAATTCATGCAGCCACATTTCCCAGAGAGGAAGCGTGTTGATCGTCTGCGCGACTGCGGAGACCTCGCCTGCGATCTCAAGCACGGGCATGGTGGTGTTGTCCACAAGTATGCTGTGCGCCGCGCCGAGCGCCGTGCCGTCCGTTCCGTGCGTGCATTCGCCTTCCTCGCCCGAGCAGCTCTCCACGCCGAAGAGCAGGTACCATGCGCCGCTCAGATAGCGATCGACGGGAACCGTCGTTTCTTCGTCCGCCTGCGCCGTCCATTTCAGCTCCGTGTTTGCCTCGCTGACAAGCGCATAGCCGCCGTTCGTCTCGTAGTAATAGGAGGGCGTAACGCTCTCTTCCACCACAATATAGTAGCGCGTGCTCGTTTCACCCGATCCGTCGGTCACCCGCCTTGTGCGCAGGCTGTAGGAACCGCCTTCATAGAGCACGTCTCCCGTCTCTTCGTCAAATTCCGCCGTTTCGCCGCCGATCGTATATGCGGTGACGACCTCTTCCAGATCGACGCGTTCCATGCTCGAATAATCTTTGTAGACGAGCTCGCCCGCGTCGTTCGTCTCCTGTTCGAGAACGAAACGGTAGTAGTATACGCCGCCTTCATCGACGCAGAGGGTATAGGCAACTTTTTCTTCCGCAGGCTCGCCGTCCCGCACATGGATGCGTGTCGTCAGATAGTAGTAACCGTTGCCGTCCTCGTCCGTGTAGGGCGTTGCCGTCGCTTTTACGGGCTGAAGCGTGTAGTCGGAGGGGACTTCCGTCGCAACGCGGTCGCCTTCGGGCAGCGCAGTCAGCGTCCCGCCGTTGCCGTAGTCGACGTACTGCCATGCCGTTGCGGAGGGGATCAGGTCGATCTCCGAATTGATATAGTAGGTATATTCCGTTTCGCCGGTTTCGGACTCGGCGACATGGCGGTATACTTCACTTTCCTCTGCAAGCGTGTAGGCGCCGTCCGCGGTGCGGAAATAGCCGTACAGGACTTCGGTTGCACCGTCAGATGTAAGAACGCGCTGCTGGGTGATCTGATCTGCCGAGATGTCCATGGCGTTGGGGCGGAGCTTGTCGGAATCGGCTTCCCCGTTGGCCTCATCGTTGGGATCGTAGTCGCTCACGAGATCTTCGTAGGTCTTGCCGTTTGTGCCGTTCTCGCTCATGTCAAGGTAGGAGTAGAGTTCGCTGCCGAACACCTGCGCAACGGTGAGCGAGGAGACGTCGCTTGCCAGCGTCTCGAGCGTGCTGTCTTTCAGGTTTTTGAGGATATTGTTGCTGTCGAGCGATTCTTCGCTGAGGAAGTCCCTGAGCCGCAGCGTATTGGCTGCCTCGCCGAGGCTGCCGATCTGGGTATCTGCAAGCGATTTCAGAAGCTGCGCAGAATCTTCCGTAATGGTGATCACATCGCCGAGCGTGAGCGAATCGATGGCGCTCTGGTTCGTCAGGTCGGAGATGCTCCAATCCGCCATTGCCTGCAGGATGCGGGCGGAGCTTTCGTCGATGGTGATGAGCTGCGAGAGCTTGAGCGACTCGATGCGCGAAGCCTGTGTCAGATCGCCGATCGTCCAATCCTGAATGGCGACCAGGATCCCCGTGGAATTTTCGTCGATGGAGACGAGACTGCCGATCGTCGCGTTGCTGATGATGTCGTCGCCCGTCAGATCGCCGATCGTGCGCTTGGGGTAGGGCTTGCCCGTGAGCGGGTCTTCGAGCATGACGATCTCGCCGTCCACGATCTCGTAGTTCACGCCCTCGGTTCCGTAGGCGAGGTAGAGAATGGCTTCGCCGGAGTCCGCCGTAATGTCGATGACCGCGTCTACCGTGATCCCGTCCAGAAGCTCGGTGGGGTGATTCATCAGGTAACCGATGGTCGTCTTTTCCTTGCCCTCGTTCATGACGATCTCGCCGTCTATGATCTGATAATCGCCGCCTTCTTCGTTGGTGCCCTCTGTGCCGTAGCAGAGCGTGCGGATGAGCGCTTCCGAAGTCGCGTCGGCGCCGAGGACGGATTCGAGCGGGACCCGCTGGATGATCGTGGAAGCGTCCGTCATCAGATCATGGACGCTCGTTGGCTCCGAATCGCCGAGCATGACGACCTCGCCCGCTTCGTCTATGGCGTAGTCAACGCCCTCTTCGCCGTAGCAGAGCGCCATGAGCAAGTCATCGAGCGTTTCGCCTTCCTGCAAGATGGAGGAGAGCACTTTGCCCAGCTCGATGTTCGGCAGAAGATCGTCGGTGAGATAGCTTCCGAGCGAAGCAAAGCTTGTTGCGGCGACTTCGTCTTTATCCACGTCGACGCCCATCTCGGAGAGCTGGCTGATCAGACTGTCGAGGTAAGTATCGACGAGGGGCGAGTATTTCGCGAGCATATTGAAGCTGAGGTTGTTGGGGTCGCTCAGCGCGCTGACGTCGTCGCTGATGTCGCTCACGATGTCGATAACGGATTTGTCGAGGTACTCCTCGGAGATGATCTCGTCCGCGTTGTCGATGAACAGACTGAGGAGATTGCGCGAGGGGGTGATGGCGAGGTAGTACCCGCCGCCCAGGAGCCCGCCGATGACCACGAGCATGCCGAACAGGAAGGCGAGCAGCACGGCAAGGATCCGCCCGAGGTAGCCCTTGGGCGTGTAGCGCGTACGGGGAAGGATCTTGCCTTCCTTTACAAGCTGTTTTTCCAGCGCGATCTGCTGCTCCTGCGTCTGTCTGCGTGCAAGCTTTTTCTGCTTCCGCGTCTGCTTTTTTTCCGCCGCGGCGGCGGTCTCGGCAGGCTCCGGCTGCCGGCTGCGCTCGCTTTGTTTTTTCTGCTTGTCTTCTTTCATGTTCGGTCCTGCCTTATGATGCGTCGGTTATACTCTGACGACGAGAAATTCGCCCTCGCCGTTCAGCTCGTACTCTTCCAGTCCCTCGGCGCGGAAGGTCTCCTGCGCGGCGAACGCCGTTTCTCCGCGCGCCCACTTGATAAATCCCGTGCCGCGCACGATGTGCAGCAATTCATCTCCGGCGGGGAATCGCTTGAATTTCCCGCTGCTTACGATGCGCACGGCATTTTCCGCCGTCTGTACTTCGGCGCCCTGAACGTGCCGCGGCGCACCGAAGGCGCATGCCGGCGGAATGAAGCCTTCCGTTCCTATCTTTTGCAGTTTCATATTACTATTATACCTTGCGCGCGCGCAAAATGCAAGTGTTTTAAAAAAAGAGCGCATGCTTTGCGCATGCGTTTGAACAATTTTCATCATAATTCTCCGTCGTCGGGCGGCAGAGTGCCGCCGATCGAGCGGAAGGAGTCGAGTTTTCTGCCGATGGTGCCCGTGCGTTTTTCGGCGCTCTCCACCGTATCCTGCGCCTCCTGGAGTTTTTTGCGCGTCTTTTCGAGCAGCTCTGCGAACTTTGCAAAATCGGCGCGGAAAGAATCGAGCATGATGCGCAGCTCCCCCGAGCGCTTTTCGATCGCCGCGGTACGGAACCCCGTCTGCAGCGTGGAGAGCAGCGCGCCGAAGTTGGTCGGCCCGCAGGCAAGTACGCGGCGTGCGCGCAGCCAGTCCGAAAGCCCGGGCGTGCGCACGACTTCGGCATATAACCCCTCGGAGGGCAGGTACATCACCGCAAAGTCGGTGGTGAGCGGCGGCAGGACGTACTTTTTGACGATGGAATCCGCTTGCAGCTTGACGGCGCGCTCCAGATTTTTGCGCGCGCGCTCCTCGCTCTCCTTATCGCCCCGCTCGGAGGCGGCGACGAGCCGCTCAAATTCCTCCACGGGAAACTTGCTGTCTACGGGCAGGTACATCTCGCCGTCCTTTGCGGGGAGCACGATGGCAAAGTCCACCAGCGAATTATCGAGCGGATTCAGCCTCACGCTGCGGCGGTACTGCTCGGGGGCGAGCATCTGTGCGAGAATGGCGTCAAGCTGCGCCTCGCCCCAGGTGCCGCGCAGTTTGACGTTGGAGAAGACGCGCTTGATGTCCGCCACGCCCGCGGAGATGCCTTTCATCTCGCCCACGCTCTCGTACATCTTTTCCAGGCGCTCGGTGATGCGCGCGAAGGAGTCGGAGAGCTTGCCGTCGATGGAAGAGGTGAGCTTGTCGTCCACCGTCCTGCGGATGCGCTCTAAGTTCTGCGCGTTGGCGTCCACGATGTATTTGATGTCGTCGGCAAGCCTGTTCTGGATGTTCGTAAGCCGCGCCTCCGTCGAGCGGTTGAGCGTTTCCAGAACGCGGGCGTTGTAGTCGGCGATCTTTCCGACGGAATCCGTCTTTTCTTCCAGACGGCGCAGCCGCTCCGCCGTTTGCGCGTCTCCGTCTTTCCGCTTTCTGAGCAGAAGCAAAATGATGAGCACAAGACAAAGCGCAGACAGAATTATGCTGATTGTGAGTAATACCTCGGTCATGGTGCCTCCAAAATATATCTGTTCACAGATTTTTCTCAAACTGATGAGAAAAATCTTCGTGAGGTTCAAAGACAACCCGCGGGCACGCCTATGGCTGACCGCGTGTTTTCTTTCGGCGGCGAATTGGCAACAGTTAGCTTCGCCGCCTTCAATCTTTCCTCATAAGTCGCAAGCGACAAATTGAGGGCGCTGGCGGAAGGCAACCTTCCTTGCGCGAGTAATTTTAAGATTCACAGATTTTTCTCAAACTGATGAGAAAAATCTTCGTGAGGTTCAAAGGCAAACGGCTTTTCCCGTGATTGAGCGGCAAACGCGGGTTTGTATGCGTACAGGATTTTATTTGCTTGGAATTTTCCGTCAGCTTTCACGGGCGCAGAATTTTTTGGCGCGGGCGAGGAGGGTTTCCCTTGCGTTGCGCCGCCCGTCCGCGATGCAGAATTCCTGCAACGATTTCAGCATGGCGCCCACTGCCTCGCCGCGCATGCCGAGCGCCTGCAGGTCCCGCCCGTTCACGGCGAGCATGGAGAGGGTGAAAGGAACGCCTTCCCGCACCATGTCCGCGTACACGCGTTTCCATTTTACCACGGAGGGCGCGGGTGAGCGGTCGTCTCTGCAGGCGGAGAAGTCCGCCTGTTTGAGGGCGAGCAGTTTTTCGAGGAGCGGGTATGCGCGCACGATCTCTCGCCGCACCTTGCTCTCGCGCATGTTCAGGTCGAAATCCCGCATGTGGAGCGCCACAAGCGATTTTGTCTCTTCC
This sequence comes from uncultured Clostridia bacterium, assembly GCA_944340685.1. GTDB lineage: Bacteria > Bacillota > Clostridia > Christensenellales > Borkfalkiaceae > Gallimonas. The sequence continues at coordinate 6,663 of CALVLR010000053.1, forward strand.
GTGAGTTTTGCGGGCGCTTTCAGGCGGGTGAGGATCTCCTCCGCAATGCGCGCGCCCTCTTCGGGGTGGGCGTGGAAGTTCCCGTCCCGCAGAAAGCAGAGCGGCTTGCCCGCGTCGTGCAGCAGCGCCGCCCAGCGCACGGAAGGCTGTGCGTAGCGCACACAGCGGAAGGAGTGCTCCAATACGTCGTAGCGGTGGAAATCCGCCCGCTGCGGCATGCCGTCGCCGAGGGCAAGTTCGGGCAGGATGTGTGCGAGCACGCCCGTCTCCCGCAGAATGCACAGCCCGCGGTAAGGCCCGTCCGCGCCGCCCGCTTTTTCGTCGGCGCGGAGCAGGAGATCGAGTTCGTGGAAAATACGCTCGGGAACGATGTCGCGGATGAGCGCGCAGTTGCTCTTCGCGCCGGCAAGGCACTCCGCGTCGGGTGTAAAGCCCGTCTGCGCGGCGATGCGGGCGAGGCGCATCAGACGCAGCCCGTCTTCTCCGAAGACTTTTTCCGCAGGCGCGACGGTGCGCAGGGTGCGGCTTTGAATGTCTCCTATGCCGCCCAAAGGGTCGGCGAAGGTATCCGCGGCGATGTCGTAATACACGGCGTCGGCGCAGAAGTCGCGGCGGCGGGCGTCGCGCGCGATGTCGTCGGTAAAGAAGATCTCTGCCGGCGCATGGACGCCCCGCACATAGCGGTCGGAGCGGAAACGCGTGTATTCGTAGCCCGTGCCGTCTTCATCTTCCACCTTGACCGTGCCCGTGGCGGGGTACACGGCGCGCACCGTAAACCCGCACGATCCGGCCGCGGCGGAAAAGTCCTCGTCTGAGGCGGCGGAAGCAAGATCCCAGTCGGCGCCCGCGAGGGGGCGCCCTGCGAGGAAGTCGCGCACTGCGCCTCCTACGATATACAAAGGAACCTGACACACGCCTGCCAATTTGCGTAAAGTTTTCGGAATAAATTCTTTCACGCGCCGCCTTCTTTGAAAATTTTACGAAATGAGTATAACAGATTTGCAAATAAATTGCAATTCCCAAAGAAATATTGTATAATATCAAACGGATATTTTTACAACGGAGAGAGCAGAATGCTGAACGTCATCGTCAACCCAAAAGTGCATAAAATGAAAAAATTGGTTGCCGAAGTCGACAGACGGTTCAAAGAACGCGGCGCTACATGCCGTTTTTTCTATTCTTCCAAGCGGGGGGACGCACGCAAGTACGCGCACAGCCTGACTGCCGCGGGGCAGACGGAGCTTGTCGTCATCGGCGGCGACGGCACCGTGAACGAGGTTTTAAGCGGAATGGTCGATCCTTCCGCCGTTACGCTCGGGATCATTCCTGCGGGGACGGGAAACGATTTCGCCTCCGTCGCGGGGATCCCGCTCGGCGCAAAGGCGGTAGACGTGATCCTGGACGGGGAAGCGCAGCCGACCGACTACATTGAATGCGGCACCCGTCGTTCTCTCAACATCGCGGGCACGGGCATGGACGTGGAGATCCTGCGCCGCTGTGAAAACATGAAGTACGGCGGCAGGAAGGGGAAATATTTCCGCAGCCTGCTTGCAACGCTTTTCCGCTATCGCGGGAGCCGCCTCCGCGTGACGGTAGACGGCGAGACAAAGGAATTTCATGCCATGATCGCCGCAGTCTGCAACGGAAAACGCCTCGGCGGCGGCATACCGCTCTGCCCCGTGGCGGAAGTGGACGACGGACTCATGGAGCTTGTCGTTGTCGACTGCCCCAAGCGCGGAAAGCTCCTGCCCGCGCTGATCAAGCTCATGCGCGGAAAGCTGTTGGAGGAGCCGATCACACATCATATGAGCTGCCGGGCGGCGTCCGTTACCTCGCCCGACGGAAAGATCTATGTACAGTATGACGGCGAAATTTTAGAGGAAGAGTCGCTCAACGCCTATCTCGTGAGCGGGCGGCTGCGCATCTGGCGCCGGTGAATTATGAATTTATACAGGGAAGTGCTCGACAATATCCCTACGGCGGCGATCGTCGTGGATAAAAATATGCGGGTGCGCTATACCAACCGCGCTTTCCGTACTTTTTTTCATGCCCGCGGCGTCCGCGGTACGCTGAAAGATGCAACGGGCTGCCGTGAAGCGGAGCTGTGCGGCCAGGGCGTGAAGTGCGCGTACTGTCCGGTGCGCACCCTTTTTTCGGACGCGATGAAGGGGGACGGCAACGCGCTGAGAAATCTCATTATGCGCCTTGATGCGGGCGATCTGAATTTCCGCATCAAAGTTAGCCCGCTCGGAAAGTACTATCTCGGCGTTGTCGATAACGCTTACGAGACGGAGATCGCGCGGGAGATGTATTCCGCGCAGGATATCCAGCAGCGGCTTCTGCCGCCTGCGTCGCCGAGCGGCGGCACGCACTATTCGTTTATGTATATCCCGTGCCGCGAGATCGGCGGCGATCTGCCCGACGTCTATGAGGCGGACGGCGAGACGATGGGATTTCTTGCCGACGTCTCGGGGAAGGGGATCTCGGCGGGCATGCTTTCCGCTTTTGTGAAAGCGGGATGGGACAGGAGCGAGCCGTCGCCCGCAAAGGCGCTTACGGCGCTGAATGCGAAATTTCAGGAACTCAATCTGGATGAGACCTCCTATGTTACGGCGATCGCCGTGCGCATCGACCGCAGGCGCAGCGAGATCCGTTACAGCGTGGCGGGGCACAATGCGCCCATGCTATTAAAGAGCGCGCTCGGGATCGACGAGATCGAGATGAACGCGCCGCCCGTCTCCAATTGGATGCCTGATTACCGCTATGAAGACCGCGTGATCGGTTATCGCGGCGGAGATATTCTCGCGCTCGTGACGGACGGCGTAACGGAGAGCCGCAACGAAGCGGGGGAGCTTTTTTCCGTGGAGCGCGTGGAGGAGATCCTGCGCAGGTCGGAGAATGCGGAACGTTTTATCGAACGGCTCAAAGCGGCGCTCAAAGAGTTCTGCTCCGTGTTCGACGACGATCTGACCGCCATTGCGTTTGATCTATGAAGATATTCACGAATTTTCTCGCACAAAGGTGCAACAAAATTCCGTGATTTGAGAGGGAGGTCGCGGGCACGCCTTTGGCTATCCGCACCTCCCTCTCTTTGCGCGAACCCTAAGGGCTTACAATTATAGTTCGCGCAAATTCACTCCTACCCACAAGCCGCGTGAGCGGCAAATTGAGGCGGAAAAGCCATAACAAGTGACGGCTTTTCCCGTGATTGATAGTAAATTGAGTACCGCAGCGGAAGGCAACCTTCCTCGCGGACATGATCTATAAGGGGTTCACAGATTTTTCCCGAACTGACGGGAAAAATCTTCGTGAGATTGAGAGACAACGCCGCCGCGATACGCCTTACGGCGAACAGCGGCTCGTTTTCTCTCTGCGGCGCAGTTGCAACATATGCAGCGCGCCGCATTCACTCTTTCCGCGAAAGCCGCGTGAGCGGAAAATTGAGGCGGAAAAGCCATAACAAGTGACGGCTTTTCCCGCGATTGTATCCGCGAACCGTCGAGGTAGCTTTTTTGGGAAAGTTTGTCCTGCGCGGCGTTTCAGATATTTTTTGTAAAATTTCTCCGCAGGGCTTGACTTTTGCGAATAATACAGGTAGAATATAAGTATAATAACAAAAAGGAGCGGTCATCATGGCAAAAAGAGGGGATTATTTTGGTCTTGGGCGTCTCGTCAGCATTATCCTGGCGATCATTCCCGTAACATCCTGGATCTTGGGTGCGATCACGAGATTTTCCGAAGGTAAGATCGTCGCGGGTATCCTGCGCCTTATCCTCGGTTGGAACATCATCTGGATCGTCGACCTCATTCTCATGATCCTTGGCGGCAGTATTTTGCGTATCATTCCTCTGTAAGAGGACACAAAAAAACAGCGACCCTGCAAAGGGTCGCTGTTTTTTTGTTCCGGTGGAGATGTGCCGCAGCAGTAAGTCTTTACAGCTGCGCTTCCTTGAAGATCGCGCCGGTCTCCACATCTTTCCATGTGAGCTTCCCGTCCTCGAATACGAGATAGGAGTGGGGGGAGTTTTCTTTGGGAATGGAGACGGAACCGCAGTTGACGTACAGGAAATTGCCGCGCCGTTCAAAAGCGGGAACGTGAAAGTGTCCGTTTACGAGCACGTCGTTTTCGCCGAGTACGCCGTAGTCTTTGTGCCCGTGCGTAAGGATGAGCGTTTTGCCCGCCGCGGGTAGGATCGCGTAGTCCGCGACGATGGGGAATTCCAGCACGAGCGTATCTACGTCGGAATCGCAGTTTCCGCGCACGCATAAAATATGCTCCTTCATGGAGCTGAGGATCTCTGCCGTCCTGAGTGTGGAGTAGTCGCGCGGGAGCGCGTTGCGCGCGCCGTGATAGAGCAGGTCGCCCAAGAGAATGAGCTTTTCGGCGCCTTCGGCAAAGTAGCGCTCCTTTAAAAGCCCGCAGTAATAGGCGGAGCCGTGAATGTCCGATGCGATCATGTATTTCATACTTCTTCCTCCAATTCGGCGATAATTTCTTCGATCTTCCGGATCACGCCTTTTTCGTCGTTGGAGGGGATGACTCTCCCGACGAGTTTTTTGAGCGGAGGGTACGCATTTTCGGGGACGTACGCATAGCCGCATTCGCGCAGCATTTCGTAGTCGTTCATGTGGTCGCCGAACGCCACGCACTCCTCTTTTTCAAGCCCGAACTGTTTCCGGATAAAGCGGATCGCTTCCCCTTTGTTCGCCCCGGGGGCGGAGATGTCGCACCAGTCGAAGCCCGAAAGAATGGTGCGGAGATTGGGCAGCTTCTGCGGAAGGACTTTGATGCAGTTTTCCGCGGCGGCAATTTCATCGTATACGGCGATCTTGCAGATGTCCTCCTCGCCGATCACTTCGTCGAGATCGGGGACTTTTTTGCAGTTGGTATAGGCGAGCATCGCATATTTGAAGAAGGGCATTTCGCTGTTTTCGATGTACGCATAGTCCGTTCCGCACAGCATGGGGTAGAGGTGCGGGAGGGCGCGGATCTCGTCGAGCGCCGCCTTTAAGTATTGGTCACGGATGGGGTGGCAGTGCAGCGTCTTGCCGCGGTACTTGATGAGCGCGCCGTTTTCACAGATAAAGATCACGTCGTTCGCCGCCGGCTCGAACAGCTTTCTCAGGTTCGCGTACTGCCGTCCGCTCGCGGGGGCGAAGAGCACGCCCAGTTTTTTGAGTTTTGCGATCAGCGGAAAGATCTCTTCGGGAAGACGTTTGTCTCCGTCCAGAAGCGTTCCGTCCAGATCGGTCGCGATGAATTTTACCATAGTATCTTCCTGCCGCAGAGCAAGGTTTATATGAGTGCATAAAAAGGAAGCAAGACTGCCGCCAGGACACGTTCGGGCAGACGGGCGGGCGGGATCGGCGCGCTCTGCGCCCAGATCTCGCAAAAGTCGCGCCCGAGCGCTTCCGCAAGCTCTCTGCTTTGTATGAGGGCGCCGCATTCCGCCTGTGCGTACAGGCTGCGGCAGTCCAGATTGTAGGAGCCGACGAAAACGTACCGTCCGTCGCATACGGCGCTTTTGGCGTGAAGAAACCCCGGAAGGTAACTGCGCACCTTTACGCCGCCCTTTTCCAGGATGCGCGCGCACCGCTTTGTGAGCAGGTATACCGCCTTTTTATCGGGGATATGAGGCACGGCGATCCGTACGTCCGTTCCGCCCGCCGCCGCACGCATGAGCGCGCGCATCGTAGCGGCGTCCGGCGCGAGGTATGGCGTGCACAGCCACAGGGTCTCTTTCGCCTGTCCGCACAGTTCATGCAGGACGCGTGCGCCCGCCCGCGGGATACGCCCGTCGGCGTCGTCCGAGACGGCGATCGCGGGCATGGTATGCCCCGATTGCACGGGCACGCATATGTTTTCGGGGGCAAGCGGGCGGTTTTTTGCGCCCCATGTCCGGAGGAACATATGGCGGAAGTCGCTTACGACGCCGCCCGTAAGGCGCAGCGCGCTGTCTTTCCAATGCCCGAAGCGGATCTCTTCGCCGACGTATTCGTCCGCAAGGTTGATCCCGCCCACATAGGCGACGGCGCCGTCGATGACGGCGAGCTTTCTGTGATCGCGCCGTGCGGCGTCCGCGCGCAGAGAAAGCTTGCGGAAAGGCTTTGCGCAGATCCCCGCGCGCGCCATGTCGCGGACGAACCGCGAGGGGAGCGCGAGCGCGCAGCCGAACGCGTCAAATAAAAGTCTGACCTGCACGCCTTCCGCGGCTTTGCGGCGCAGGATCCGGAAGATCTCGCTCCATAGAACGCCTTCCGCCACAATGTAATATTCGAGGAGGATCTCTCTCTGCGCCGCCGCAAGGTCGGAGAGAAAGGGCGCGCGCCACGATTCGCCCGTGGGGAAGTAGTCGGCGCGCTCCGCCCGATTCTCGGGCGAACCCGCCAGGCGGGCAAACCGCGAAGAGGATGCGGGAAGAGCGGGCGGCTGCGCTTCGCCGCGGATGGGGCGGAAGAAAAAACAAAGCGCCGACCCGAAAAAGGGCAGGGCAACGGCGAGCGTCAGGCGTGCAAGCCTGCTCTCGGGGAGCGCGTCCTGCGCGCAGACGCGGATCGCGGCGATGACCGCAAGCGTGCGCTCGGCAAAAAGGAGGGGCGGCAGCATGTGCGGCGCCGTAAAAAAGAGCGCGGCGCATCCGCCGAGGGCGAGCAGAGCAAACAGCCCCAAAAGCAGCAGCCTTCCGCCCGCATATCGCTTGAAAATACGCATTATGTAGCTCAGATGAGCGTTACGACGTTGATCTCCTTGAAATCATGATCGTATGAGCGGGCGTAATCGCGTAAAAACGCCTCCGTATCGTCTGCGCGGACGGTGCGGAATGAAAACGGCGTAACGTCCACCGCGCCGCGTATGATCAGGTTGATGGAAGCTTCGAGGTTTTCCGACCGGCCGGACACGCAGTAGACGGAGATCTCTTTGCGGAACGGTTCGCTGAAATTCACGTCGAAATCATCGCGCGAGCCGCACAGCACTACGTTGGCGCCTTTTGCGCAGACCGAGAAGGGGATAGATGGCTCGTTGCGGCGGGCGCTCGTCACATATACGGCGCCGCTCACGAGTCTTCCGCCCGTCAGCGAGGCAATGTTGCCGAGAAGATTTTCGTCCGTCTGCATCGTATAGTATATCCCGCACGAGCGGGCAAATTCCAGCCGTGCCGCGTCCGCGTCGATGAGAATGGGCGCCGCCTGCTGATAGATGAGCAGCTGGCACAGCAGGATCCCCGGGATATTCGCGCCCACGACGGCGATGTGCTGCCCTTTTTTTGCGCCGAGCTTGTCCGCCGCAGCTTTTGCGAGGGCAACGTGGTGCAGCAAGAGCGCGTGTTCGTCGCTCACCGATTCGGGGAGCGGGGTAAAATCGTGCGGGGAAAGATACAGCAGATCGCGCATATATCCGTCCGCCGTGCGCCCGCAGATCAGCTCGTCGCTCACGGAAAAATCTTTCTTCGCCGTACCCGTATCGGGCGCTGGTACCGTAGCGTGCAGCAGAACGCGCGTCCCTTTCGGCAGATAGTTGACGGCGCTTCCCTCCGCAACCAGCCCCACGGCATACCGCCCGGGGATGAGGGGATATTTGCATCTGATAGTGCCGTCGAACAGCGCGGCGTCCGTTCCGTTGAGGAAAAGCTTGGTCACGCGGATGCGGACTTTGCCTTCTTCGGGTGCGGGGGGCGCTTCCTCTGTCTTTGCGAGCTTGTTTGCGGCGGTTATTTTCCACACGTTCATGCGGCATCCTCCCAACAGGCAATTTCTGCGGAAACCGCCCATCTTATACCCGTATTATACCCCAGCCAACCGTTTTTTGCAAGCGTTTCGTGCATGATTTGTCCGCGGGGCGGCGTCCGAAAAAAAATCGGCGCGCAGACAAGTTTTTTTGTTTGCCTTCCAAAATCAGTTGACGAACGGCAGTAAAACAGGTATAATAGCAAGGAATTTCTTAAAGAATATAAGCGAGGTGAAAAAGTCATGAAGCCCGAAATTCATCCCAACTACCACGAGGTGACGGTCGTCTGCGCTTGCGGCGAGACGTTCAAGACGGGTACCACGAAGGACGTGGAGGTCATGAAAGTGGATATCTGCAGCAAATGTCACCCCTTCTTCACGGGTCGTCAGAAGCTCGTCGATACCGGCGGCCGCGTCGACAAGTTCAAGAAGAGATACGGCATTTAACTGCACGGCAGCCTCACGCATACGGGAGGCTGTTTTGCTATACGCGCGCGCAAGCCGCTGAATGAGTTTTTGAACGTTCATTTTTCCGTTTTTGAGCGGAAAAGTACACGGACTGTAAGGAAGAGTTTCATGAGAAAAAAGAAACAGCGCACATATATCGGCGGACAGGCCGTCATCCAGGGCGTCATGATGCGCGGAAAGCGCGGCATGGCGACCGTTGTGCGCGACGATAACGGCGAATTGCAGACGGAGGCAAAGCGTATCCGTTCATCCGGAAAAAAACGGAAATGGACGCGCTTTCCTTTCGTGCGCGGAGTTGTAAGTTTTATCTCTTCCATTGTGCTCGGCATGCGCTCGCTGCTCCGCAGTTCCGAGGTCGCGATCGCGGACGACGAGGAACAGCCCTCCAAACTCTCCAAATGGATGGCGGAACATTGGAAGATCTCGGTGGGGGAGGTCGTGACGACCATCTCCACCGTGCTCGGCGTCGTGATCGCCGTCGCGCTCTTTCTGCTTTTGCCCAACTATTTTACCGCGCTCATTTCCGAGGCAGTGCCAGCGGTCAATACGGGCAGCATCTGGTATTATCTCATCGAGGGCGCTTTCCGCTTCGTCATCTTTGTGGCGTATATCCTGTTTACGCTGCTGTTCCGGTCGATGCGCGAGACGTACGAATATCACGGCGCGGAACACAAGACGATCAACTGCTATGAATACGGCGACGAACTTACCGTCGAGAATGTGAAAAAGGCGTCCCGCCTGCACGACAGGTGCGGCACGACGTTCATTTTCATTGTGCTCGTCATCTCTATTTTTGTGTTTGCGCTTGTCGGCTGGGCGCTCTCCCTTACCGGTCTTACGGGCATCAACGCCGTCGATTTTCTCATCAACTTTGTCGTCAAGCTCGCCTGTCTGCCCATTGTCGCGGGGATCTCTTACGAGCTTTTAAAGCTCTTCGCGCTCACCGACTCCGTCCTCGCGCTGCCCTTTAAGGCGCCCGGGTATCTTTTGCAGATGCTCACCACGCGCGAACCGGACGAAAAGCAGATCGAGTGCGCCATTCTTGCGTTCAACAAGGCGAAGGAGCTGGACGAGGATCCCGACGCTCCCGAAAAGACGTTCGCCACGGAGTGCAAGCTTTCGGGGCTTCTTGCCATGATGAAGCAGTGCTTTGCGGAAAAGGACATCGACGGATCGGACGCGGAGTGGATCGTAAGCCTCAATCTGAAGATCCCGCGCGACAGGCTCTCCGTGGAGCGCATCGTTACGCGGAAGGAGTGCGAGGGGATCCTCAGGATCTTTGAAGAGCGCCTTACGGGCAGGCCGCTGTGGTACATCTACGGCGATACCGACTTTTACGGCTATACCATCAAGGTGGATGAGCGCGTACTCATTCCCCGTCCCGAGACGGAGCTTCTCGTCCGTCAGGCGGTCGCCTCGCTCAAAGACGGCGACAGCGTGCTCGATCTGTGCACGGGCAGCGGTGCCGTCGCCATTGCCATTGCGTGCGAGGCTGCGAAGGATAAGCAGGTCAGCGTGCTCGCGACCGATATTTCCGAGGGCGCCGTCGAACTTGCCCGTGAGAATGCGCGCCTCAACAAGGCGAACGTCACCTTCCAGCAGGCGGATCTCTTTAACGGCGTGCGCGGCAGATTCAACCTCATCACGGCAAATCCGCCCTATGTGCGGAGCGCCGAGATGGCGGAACTTCCCAAAGATGTGCGCGATTTCGAACCGCACCTTGCGCTCGACGGCGGGGTGGACGGGCTGGACTTCTACCGCAGGATCGCCGAGAAGATCGGGCGCTACATCGTGCGCGGCGGCATGTGCATCCTCGAATGCGGCGAAGATCAGGCGCAGGAGATCATCCGTATCTTCCGCACCGTCGCCCGCTGCGATTTCGCCATGGTCGTGCGCGACTTTGCGGGCGTGGAACGCATCGTCAAGATCGGGTTCTGATCATGTTTGCAAAATTACAGTCTGTTGCCGCGCGGTACGACGAGCTGGGGGAGCTGCTCTCCTCGCCCGATACCCTCGCGGATATGGAGCGCTGGACGCGCCTTTCGCGGGAGCGCGCGGAGATCGAACCCGTTGCGCTCAGCTACAGGGCTTACGAGAAAAAACGCGCCGAAATGGAGGCGGCAGCCGCCGAGGCGCAGAGGGAGACGGGCGAGATGCGCGAGCTTCTCGAAGAAGAGGCGCGCACCCTCAGGCAACAGCTTGCCGGAATGGAGACGGAGCTGAAAATTCTCCTTCTTCCCAAAGATAAAAACGACGAACGCGGCTGCACGCTGGAGATCCGTGCGGGCGCAGGCGGAGAGGAAGCGGCGCTCTTTGCGTACGACCTCTACCGCATGTATATGGCATATTGCGAGCGCCACCGCTTCCGTTGGGAGGTCGTCGACCTCAACGAGACGGAGCTGGGCGGCATGAAGGAAGCCATCGTCAACGTCGAAGGGCGCGGCGCGTATGCCCGCCTCAAATACGAGAGCGGCGTGCACCGCGTGCAGCGCGTTCCCGAGACGGAATCGCAGGGGCGCATCCACACGTCCACCGTCACCGTCGCGGTGCTTCCCGAGGCGGAGGAAGTGGAGGTGCAGATCGACGAAAAAGATGTGCGTGTCGACCTGTTCCGCTCCAGCGGCGCGGGCGGGCAGAAGGTCAACAAAACGGAGACCGCCATCCGCCTGACGCATTTTCCCACGGGGATCGTCGTCACCTGTCAGGACGAGCGGAGCCAGCTCAAAAACAAAGAAAAGGCGTACCGCGTGCTGAAAAACAGGCTGTACGATTACTATAACGGGGCGGCCGCCTCCAAGGAGGCGGCGGACCGCAGGAGCCTTGTCGGCACGGGGGACAGGAGCGAGCGCATCCGCACCTACAATTTCCCGCAGAGCCGCATCACCGATCACCGCATCGGGCTGAGCCTGTATTCGATGGAGTCCTTCCTTGCAGGCGATCTTGACGAGATGATCGACGCCCTGGCGCGCGCGGATACGGAGCGCAGGCTCGCCGCAAGCGCGGAGGAATAACGGAAAAACTTTTTTGAAAGAGGTATAAACGTATGAAAGAACGGCTGGCAAAGAGAATTCAGACCATTTCTCCCTCGCAAACGCTGGCGATCAGCGCCAAAGCGAAGGCGATGAAGGCTGCCGGAGAGAGCGTCGTCAACTTCGGTGTGGGCGAACCCGACTTCCCCACGCCCGCGCACATCGTGGAGGCGGGGATCGAGGCGCTGAAAGCGGGCAAGACGAAATATACGCCCTCGTCGGGGCTGCCCGAACTGCGCCGCGCCATCTGCGAGAAGTTCGAGCGCGACAACGGGCTTGAATACGAACCCTCGCAGATCATCGTTTCCAACGGCGCGAAGCACTCCATTTTCAATGCGTGCTATGCGCTCATCGACGAAGGGGACGAGGTCATCATCCCCGCGCCCTATTGGCTCACCTATCCCGAAGTCGTCAAGACGCTGGGCGGCGTGCCCGTCTATGTGGAAGCGAGCAAGAAGAACGGGTTAAAGATCACGCCCGAACAGCTCGAGGCGGCGATCACGCCCAAGACGAAGCTGCTCATCTTCAATTCTCCCTGCAACCCCACGGGCGCGGTGTATTCCGAGGAGGAAGTGCGCGCGCTTGCGGCTGTCTGCGAGAAGCATGAGATCTTCGTCATCTCCGACGAGATCTATGAAAAACTTGTCTACGACGGAGCCAGACCCTTCTCGTTCGCGAAAGTTTCCGAGAAGATGAAAGATCTCACGATCACCGTCAACGGCGTCTCCAAGACGTACGCCATGACGGGCTGGCGCATCGGCTATCTTGCTGCACCCAAAGATGTCGCCAAGGCGATCGATTCCTTCCAGAGCCACGCCACCTCCAACGCCTGCTCCGTTGCGCAGTACGCGACGATCAAGGCGCTGAACTCTCCCGAGGCGGCGGTCGAAGAGATGGTCGCGCGCTTTGCGAGCCGCCGTGCCGCCATGATCGCGCGCATCGCCGAGATGAAGGACGTGTACTGCGTCGTGCCCGAAGGCGCGTTCTATGCCATGCTGGTCGTGGAGAGCACCTACGGGAAGAAGTTCGGCGGCCGCGTCATTGAAAACTGCGTCGACTTTGCCGACGCGCTGCTCGACGCCGCAAAAGTGGCGGTCGTGCCCGGGACGCCCTTCGGCGCGCCCGACTGCGTGCGCATCTCCTATTCGCTTTCCATGGAGGATATGCTCGAGGGCCTCAACCGCATCGACGCGTTCGTGCGCAGCCTTGCGTAAAAAAAATCGGGGAATTTTGCCAAACCCCCTTGAAATATACGCAAAAACTTGGTAAAATAAAGAAAAGAATATAATCGCCTTCGGGCGACGAGGAGGATCTCATGATTAAAGTCATCTGCGGACCTAAGGGCAGCGGGAAAACGAAGCGCATTATCGATGCGGCAAACGAAGCGGTCAATGACGCAAAGGGGACTTTGACTTTCATCACCGATACCAAACGGTATATGTACGATTTAAGGCGCGAAGTGCGTTTCGTCGATACGAGCGATTATTCCGTCGCGGGGGAAGACGCGCTCTGCGGATTCATCAAAGGCGTGATCGCCGGCGGGTACGACAACGAGTACGTCTTTATAGACGGCATTGCGCGCATCGCAGGTAAGGCGATCAAGGATATGGCGCAGTTCTTCTACATGATGGAGAAGGTCGCCGAAATGCGCGATCTCAAACTCTACATCACTTGCAGCTGCGCGGAAGAGGACCTTCCCGAATTTGCAAAGAAATATCTTTGAGCGAAACATGATCTGAATGGCCGCCGTCCCTTGTTCAAGGGACGGTTTGCCCGTCATAATACATATCCATTTCCGAGAGCAAACCACGGGCGCGGAAGGCGCAAGCGAGGGTCACTATGGTATTTATCAGTACAAGAGGAGAAGAAAAAGTCACGGGCGCGCAGGCGATCGTGCAGGGGATCGCGAAGGACGGCGGGTTGTTCGTCCCCGAAAAATTCCCCGCAGTGAGCGCGGAAGAGCTGGAAAGCATGCTCTCCATGGATTATCCCGAACGCGCCGCGTTCGTGCTCCATAAATATCTCGACGAATACGATCGGGAAGAGCTTCTTGCCGCGCTGAAAAAGGCATACGCGCAGTTCGAGGACGGGGACGCAGCACCGCTCGTGCGCGTGGAGAACGGCATGTATATGCTGGAACTCTTTCACGGTCCCACATGCGCCTTTAAGGATATGGCGCTCACCGTCCTGCCCTATCTGCTCCGGAAGGGGTGCGATCTTTGCGGGATCAAAGAGAACATCCTCATCCTCGTCGCGACCAGCGGCGATACGGGCAAGGCGGCGCTCGAAGGCTTTAAAGACGCCGAGGGCATCAAGATCATGGTCTTTTATCCCGACGACGGCGTCTCCAAGATGCAGAAGCTCCAGATGTGCACGCAGGAAGGGGAGAACGTCAATGTCGTTGCCGTCCGCGGCAATTTCGACGACTGCCAGACGGGCGTGAAAAAAATCTTCGCTTCCGACGACTGTAAAGCAAAGCTGAAAGAGAAGGGGTATCTGCTCTCTTCGGCAAATTCCATCAACTTCGGCAGGCTTGCGCCGCAGATCTGCTATTACTTTTCGGCGTACTGCGATCTTGTCACCTCCGATCAGATCAGGATGGGCGATAAGGTGAATTTCACCGTTCCTACGGGAAATTTCGGGAATATCCTTGCGGGCTACTATGCAAAGCGCATGGGGCTGCCGATCGGCACCCTCGTGTGCGCTTCCAACAAAAACAACGTCCTCACGGACTTCTGGGCAAAGGGCGTATACGATACCAAGCGTCCCTTCCACAAGACGATGTCGCCCTCGATGGATATTCTCGTCTCCTCCAACCTCGAACGCCTCATCTTCGAGCTTTCCGGAAGAGACGCGTCGCTCACGAAAACGCGCATGCAGGCGCTCTCCGCCTCGGGGAAGTATTCGGTCCGTCCCGAAGAGCTGAAAGCGTACAAGGCGGAGTTCTATGCAGGCTGCACCAACGAGGCGGATACCGTCGACTGTATGTATGAGTTCTTCGAGGAGTACGGCTATCCGATGGATACGCATACGGGCGTGGCAATGCATGTTGCGCAGCAATATGAAGAGATGATCGAAAAGGACCCTGCCGCCGAGAAGCGCCCCATGGTGGTCGTCTCGACTGCAAGTCCCTACAAATTCCCGCAGGACGTGCTCTACGCGCTGACGGGCAACGATGTGAAGGACAGCTTCAAGGGCATCAAACGCATCAATCTCCTCACCGCGATGAAGGTGCCGGAATCGCTCAAAGCCATCCGCTATAAGCCCATCCGCTTCAAGCAGGTCACTTCGCCCGAGAAGATGTTCGATGAAGTCTTAAAATTTGTATAACAAGCGATCCCGGGATCTTCTCGGGATCTTTTCTATATCCGTGCGCGGCAGCTTCGCGCGCCGCATGCTTTCTGCACCGAATGTGAAAATTTTATCATCGCAATGCGCGTTAATTTTTCACAAAGTTCCCATATCAGCCATTGCAATTTGGGCGTGGGTGTGGTATACTGTAAGGGAGATTCTGTAAAATCGAGAGCAATATGGAAGAAATCCGCGAAGAAAAAGTCTTATACTCGGCTGTGCAGCCGAGCGGCAGCCTCACCATCGGCAACTATATCGGCGCTATCCGCAACTGGGTGGAGCTGCAGAGCCGCTTTACCTGTTTTTACGCGATTGCAGATATGCACGCCATTACGGTGCGCCAGGAGCCTGCGCTCCTGCGCCGCCGCACCCTGGAGCTTGCCGCGCTGTACATCGCCTGCGGCGTCGATCCCGAAAAATGCACGCTGTATGTGCAGTCCAATGTTCCCGCACATGCCGAACTTGCGTGGGTGCTCAATACGGTCACTTATGTGGGCGAGATGGAGCGCATGACGCAGTTCAAGGATAAGAGTGCAAAACATGCCGAAAATGTGAATATGGGGCTGATGGATTATCCCGTGCTCATGGCGGCGGATATTCTGCTGTACCAGGCGCATCTCGTGCCCGTCGGCATCGACCAGCGCCAGCACCTCGAGATCACGCGCGACATCGCCATCCGTTTCAACAACCGCTACGGCGAGACCTTCCGCGTGCCCGAGGCGTATATTCTCAAAGAGGGCGCCAAGATCACATCTCTGCAGGATCCGCTGCATAAGATGAGCAAATCCGATGAAAATCCCAATGCCTCCGTCTATCTCTCGGACGATAAGGATACGATCATGCGCAAATTCAAGCGCGCCGTGACCGACAGCGATAACCGCATCGTTGCGTCCGAGGAAAAACCGGGCGTCACCAACCTTCTCAATATCTATGCGTCCTTCAAGGGCTGCAGTGTTCCGGAGGCGGAAAAGACCTTCGAGGGCAAGGGCTACGGGGACTTCAAACTCGCCGTCGGGGAGACGGTCGCCGACGCGCTCGCGCCCATTCAGGCGGAGCAGAAGCGCCTGCTTGCGGACAAGGGCTACCTCGCGGGCGTGCTGAAAAAGGGCGCGGAAACGGCTTCGTATACCGCGCGCAAGACGCTTTCCAAAGTTTTCCGCAAAGTCGGTTTTTACAGAGGAGATTGAGCGGTGTTCGGATATGTTCGCTATGATCTGCCCAACCTGTTTATCAA
Organism: uncultured Clostridia bacterium; assembly: GCA_944340685.1. Taxonomy (GTDB): domain Bacteria; phylum Bacillota; class Clostridia; order Christensenellales; family Borkfalkiaceae; genus Gallimonas. Next base: position 22,470 of record CALVLR010000053.1, read on the forward strand.
GGATTTTATGCTCTACAAGGCGCTCTACTGCGGCCTTTGCAAGGGGATCGGCGTCTCGTGCGGACAGCGCGCGCGGATGGGGCTGACATACGACGTCACCTTCCTCTCGGCGCTCCTGCACAATATCACGGGTACGGACATCAGGATCGAACAGCAAAATTGCTTCGAGCACACCATCCGCAAGCGCCCGATCGCCGTTGTGGACGATCTCACCGCAGAACTCGGGGCGCTGAATACCGCGCTCGCCTACCAGAAAGTCGCCGACGATATTGCCGACGGCGCGGGCGGCAGGATCAAACGTGCGTGGTTCAGAAAGGGATATAAGCGCGCCAAAAAGCGCTATCCCGAGATGGTCGCGCTCGTCGAGGAATATGTGAAGGGGCAGGCGGCGGTGGAGAAGGCGAAAACGCCCTCATTGGACGGCGCGGCAGAACCGACTGCCGAGCTGATGCGCAAACTCTCCGTGCATTTCCTCAAAGATAAAAATTCCGCGGCGAGCGAAGAATTGTTTTATGCCGTAGGAAAGTGGGTGTACCTCATCGACGCGCTCGACGACTATGAGAAAGATCTAAAAAAGAAGCGCTATAATCCTTTTATCGAGACATACGGCGGGGAGAGCCGCGCCGCGCTCATGGAGAAGAACGGGGAGGAGATCGCCTTTCTCTTCGATACGCTCTTTTACGCCATGCGCGAGGGGCTGGGAGGCGTTACGTTCGCTTTTAACCGCGACCTCACCGACAACGTCATCCTGCGCGGCATCCCGCTCGAAACGCAGCGCGTATTTCGCGGCGAACCGCGCAAAGAGATACAGGCAAATCTGAAATAGAAAACCAATATAAGGAAAGGAATATGAATCAGGAAAACTATAAACTCCTGCAAGTGAGTCCCGACGCTACCGACGAAGAGATCAGGGCGAGCTACGAGCGCCTGAAAGCGAAATACAACGAGGAGAAGTGGCTGGATGGCGAAGCGGGCAACAATGCCGCGCGCATGCTCGGCAGGCTGGATACCGCATATGCCGAGATCATGGAAGAGCGCAGGGAGAGCGCCCGCAACACGAGCGGCGCGTCCTCTTTCGAGGAAGTTTCCGCTGCGATCAAGAGCGGCGATCTTGCGCGCGCGCAGTCTTTGCTCGATGATTTTAACGAGCGCAGCGCGGAGTGGCACTATCTGCAATCCATTGTCTTTTATAAGAAAAATTGGATGAACGAGAGTAAGAAGCAGCTCGAGATCGCCATTCAGATGGACGGGACCAACAGCAAATACCGCGATTCTTACGAAAAGCTCAAAGCCCGCGCGGACTATCGTCAGCAGACGGGCGGCGCGCCCAATACCAACCCCGATCCGCGCGCTTCGGCGGGCGGCGATCAGATGGGGGGAAGCTGGTGCGCGAACTGCGCTTCCATGTGCTACACGTTCCTTTGCGTGAACTGTCTGTTCAACCTTTGCTGTAACTGCCGCTGATCGGCGGATATGCCGGATGCGGCGCATGCGGCGTGATCGAGAGAGATGAAAGGCTTTCCGGATAAAGGCAAGCTGCCGCCGTGCGGGCGGGTCGGAGAGATCGTTTGAAAGAGAGGCTTGATGGAAGTGAAACGGCAGTCACGTTCATTTGAAATAGCGCTTTCCGCCATTGCCTGCGCGATCGCCGTATGCGCGCTCACGCTGGGCGCTTATGTAGACTTTTTGCTCGCGGCAGGATTTCTCATCGCCGTGTTTGCGCTCATGGTGCCGCTTGCGAAAGACTTTGTCTGGGGCTACGTTCTCGCGCTCCTTGCCACGGTCATTTTATCCTTTCTCTTTACGGGGTTCGTGGTGGGGGTGATGCGCCTGCTGCCCTTCGTCGCGTTTTTCGGCTGGCATCCGCTGCTCAACTATCTGCAAAAAAGATATGTGAAGAAGGGCTGGCTGCACGCGGCGGCGTTCGCGGTCAAGGCAGTGTGGTTCGACCTCGCCATGTGGCTTGCATGGGTGGTGCTCGTGCCGATCTTCGGCCTGGAAGAAATGACATGGTATCCCTATATCGCGGATAACTTTTATCTGATTCTCTTCCTGGGCGGCACCGCGTTTTTTGCGCTCTACGATATTGCGATCTTCTTCTGCCAGAAGTCGGTGAATAACGCGGTCTATCGGATCAGAAGATAGGCTCCGCGGCGGGGCTGCCGGAGCGTCTTCTGCGGAAAATAAAAAAAGGGGGAAGGATCGTGGAAAAGAACGAAAAGATCGTCGTCACATGCGATGCGCTCGGCTCGCAGGGCGAAGGCGTTGTGCGCCACGAGGGCACGACGCTCTTCGTGCCCTATCTTCTGCCCGGGGAACGCGCCGAAGTCAAGGTGCTCAAAGTCAAAGGCAATGTTGCATACGCCAAGATCGAGGAGATCTTAACGCCTGCCGAGGAGCGGGTAAGACCCAGGTGCGCCGTCTTTGCGCGCTGCGGCGGGTGTCAGCTCCAGCATCTCAAATACCGCGTTCAGCTCAAATTCAAGACCAATCTCGTGAAAGAGGCGCTTCGGAAGATCGGCGGCATAGAGACGCCCGTTACGTTCTGCGAGCGCAGCGAAAAGGAGTATGGCTACCGCAATAAGCTGCAGCTCCCCATCGGAAGGCGGGGAGAGGAGAACGTCGTCGGTTTTTACGCCGAGCGTTCGCACCGCATTGTCCCGACGGATTCCTGCCCCATTCATCCGGACTGGTCGGAAAAACTCATTGCGGCGGTCAACCGCTTTATGGAAAAATGCGGGCTTGACGGCTACGACGAGGAGACGGGCACGGGACAGCTGCGGCATATCGTCGTGCGCGAATTGCGCGGGAAATATATCGTCACGCTCGTGACCACGGTGCGCGAGATCAAGGGGATCGATTATCTGATCTTTCTGCTCGACGAGATCTTCCCTGCATACAGTTTTTATCTGAATTTTAACGACAAAAAGACGAACGTCATCTTCGGCGACGAGTTTACGCTCCTCAAAGGGAAGGGTGTGTACGACTGCACCGACGGCGGCATTGTATTCGAGGCGGGTCCGCAGACCTTCGTTCAGGTCAACGAAAACGTACGCGGGAAACTCTATGACCGTGCGCTCGCCTTCGCAGACGAGACGGATACAGTCATCGATTGCTATGCGGGCGGCGGGCTTCTGACGGCAAAATTTGCCAAAAAGTGCAAAAAGGCGTACGGGATCGAGATCGTCCCCGAGGCAAGCGCCTGTGCCGATGCGGTCAAAGCGCGCAACAATCTGGAAGGAAAAATGGAAAACCTCTGCGGCAAGGTAGAGGAGCTGCTCGAAAGCGTGCTTGCGGCGGAAAAGGACGCCGTCGTCGTGCTCGATCCGCCTCGGGCAGGCGTTGCGCGGAGCGTTTTGCGGCAGCTGCTTGCGGCGCGCGTAAAGCGGATCGTCATGATCTCCTGTGACCCCGCAACGCTCGCGCGCGATGTGGGGATCCTTACGGGAAGCCTTGTCGAAACGGAGAAGGGCGAACTCATCAAGGCGTCATCGCTCGGAAAAGAGCCGGAAGGGAAATACGCCGTTCAAACAGTGGAGCCGTTCGATATGTTCCCGCAGACAAAGCACGTCGAGACACTGGTACTGCTTTCCAAAAAAAAGCCGGATAGTCATATCGAAGTAGACGTCGAGTTTGGCGAGGGAGAAGGTAAGATTTCATTAAAAGATGCGATAAAACGGGCAGAGGAGAGAAAACCTAAACCCAAGACAACATACAAAGACATACAGAATTATATCGAGGAGAACTACGGCTTCAAAGTACACACGGCATATATCGCAGAAGTCAAGCGCGATTTAGGTTTACCGATGTATGATGCACCGAATGCCGTAGAAGAACTAAAACGCCCGCGAGCGCATCCGACGGAAAGAATGGTTGTTGCTATCAAAGAAACGCTGGTGCATTTTGAAATAATATAAATAAAATGAGTCAGTTCAAGTCCTGTTATTTTGACCATGATTTGTGGATAAAAATGCTGTCCACTGCAAAAACCCTGAAAAACGATGAGTTTTTCAGGGTTTTTTGCTGTTTTTCGGGCAAAAACGCGACTTTTATGCTTCTTGAAAATAGGTTTCGATTTTATGCTGTCTTTTAGACCTTTTCGAGTACAAAGAGGGAGATATTGACAGAATACTTTATTTATGATATAATCGGTATAAAGATAACTATGCCTTCGTCTGCGTTTTACGGATAAAAAGGGCAGGGGTATGTGATCAATAGGACGGAATATATTTTTTTATGCAACAAATTTACTGTTTGGTCAGTTATGTAATGAGGAGGTAGTGTGTGAACAAAAGAGGAATACCTGAAAAGCGCGTCGCTTATTTAGAAACTTGTTT
>CALVLR010000054.1 GCA_944340685.1 uncultured Clostridia bacterium
AGCGCAGGAAAATCGACGTCGCCGTCGCGGTAGGAATTGACGTTCTGCCCCAAAAGCGTGATCTCTTTATAGCCCTCCGCGACCAGCCTGCGGCACTCCTCCACAACGACGGAAGCGCTGCGGCTGCACTCTCTCCCGCGCACATAGGGCACAATGCAGTAGGTACAGAAATTGTTGCAGCCGTATGTGATATTCACCCATGCGTTGGGATAACTCGTACGGCAGGGATCCGCGCCGTCCTCCGTCTCCAACCTGTCTTCATAGAGGGAGACGACGCGCTTTTCGCTCTTTTTGCGTTCGATGAGCGAGGCAAGCTCAAAAATATTGTGCGTGCCGAAGATGATGTCGATAAAGGGAAATTTCTCTTTCAGAAACTTCGCCTTCCCCGGCTCCTGCGCCATACATCCGCCCACGGCGATGATGAGCCCTTTCTTCTCTTTTTTCAGCTTTTTGAGCATACCGATATTGCCGAAGGCGTGGTTTTCGGCGTGCTCGCGGATGCAGCAGGTGTTGAATACAATGATGTCCGCCTCTTCCTGCGGTACTTCTTTTTCATAGCCGACAGAGCGGAGGATCCCCGCAATTTTCTCCGATTCATGGAGATTCATCTGACAGCCATAGGTTATGATCGCGTAATTCATATGTTTTCCGTAAATGAAGGGAGTGCGCCGAGCACTTCCCCGACCTTTCCGTGCACGACAAGCGTGCAGGACGCATCGAGCGGCGTCTCGTCGCGGTTGATGAGTACAAGATTTTCGCCGCGGAAATAGTCGATAAAACCCGCAGCCGGATAGACGGTGAGCGACGTTCCCGCCACAATGAGTGTATCCGCCGCAGCGATCGCCGCAAGCGAACCGTTCACGGTTTCAGCGTCCAGCTGCTCGCCGTAGAGGACAACATCGGGCTTGACGATCCCGCCGCATTCACACCGCGGCACGCCCGTACTTTCTGCAATAAACTGTGCGGAATAGAATTTCCCGCACTTCACGCAGTAGTTGCGATGCACGCTTCCGTGCAGCTCAAAGACGCGCCTGCTCCCCGCAGCCTGATGAAGTCCGTCGATGTTCTGCGTAACGACGGCAAGCAATTTTCCCGCCCGCTCCCAGTCGGCAAGCTTTCTGTGCGCGGCATTCGGCTTTGCCCAAAGGGGCAGCATCTTGTCGCGGTAAAAGGCAAAAAATTCCTCGGGATGCGCGCGGAAAAAGGGCGCGCTCAGCATTGTCTCGGGCGGAACGGAATATTTCTGATGATACAGCCCGTCCGCACTGCGGAAATCGGGGATCCCGCTCTCCGTGGAAACGCCCGCACCGCCGAAAAACACGATGCGGCGGCTCTTTTCTATGATCTCTTTCAGCGTCATATCGTACTCCGATTTTACATTATAACACAAACCGTGTTTTTTTTCAACTTTTGCACATACGCACGAGAAAAAATTTCCGCGAAGCGCGCATACTGTTTGCGTGAAACGCGCACTGACCATTTCAGCAATCATTCTGGGCGTCCTCTCCGTCCTGCTGCTCGCATGCTTTTTCTATTACTTCGGCGTGACGGCGGGCGTGAAACTGGACAAAAATAAACTTACAACAGAAAATACCTTTCTTACGCTGTACGACGCGAACGGGGAAAAGATCGAAGCGAGCGCCATCCGCGCAAGCGCTGATTCCGCCGAGATTCCGGAACACGTCAAAAACGCCTTCGTCGCCGTGGAAGACAAGCGCTTTTATGCGCACAAGGGTATAGATTATAAGCGTATGTTTGCCGCCGGCTGGAAAAATCTGGTGAGTTTTTCTTTCCGCGAGGGCGCTTCCACGATCTCTCAGCAGCTCATCAAGAATACGCACCTGACAAGCGAAAAGACCATTCACCGAAAACTCAAGGAAATCAAACTTGCGCGGATTTTAGAACAGCAGTATTCCAAAGACGAGATTTTAACCCTCTATCTCAATTCCATCTATTTCGGACACAGCGCATTCGGCATCGAAAACGCCTCCCGCTTCTATTTCGGGAAATCCGCTTCCGACCTTCTGCCCGCCGAAGGCGCAATGCTCGCAGCCCTCATCCGCTCTCCCAACCGCTATTCCCCCTTCCGCGACGCCGAAGCCTGCAAATTGCGGCGCGACCTCGTCCTCAGGCTCATGCTGGAACAGGGCTATATCGAGCAATCGACTTACGAGGCGGCAGCCGCCGCGCCGCTCCCGACGGCGCCTGCCGAAAGCGGCGCGGAGAACGCTTACCTCGCCCGCGTTTACGACGAACTTGCCGCACTGTTCCCGGACGCCAGATCGGGCGATTGGGGGTCGCTGAAAATCTATACCTACTACGACCCTGCGATCCAGGCGGAGCTTGAAAAGACTTCGGCAGATTCCGACGTCTGCATTCTGGTACGCGACAACCGCAGCCACGCGCTGTCCGCGCTGTATGCAACGGCGGGAACTCCCGCGCGCCTCCCCGCCTCCACGATCAAACCGCTTGCGGTATATGGTCCCGCACTGGAAGAAAATCTCATCTGCCCCGCGACCCCCATTCTTGACGAAAAGACGACCTTCGGCGACTATTCTCCCGACGACTTCGGCGGCGCGACCGGCGAATACATGAGCGCGCGCTATGCCCTGGCACACAGCGTAAATATTCCTGCCGTAAAGCTTCTCAATCAGCTCGGCGTGGAACGGGCGGCCGATTATCTTTCGCGCATGCAGCTCGATCTTGGCGAAACCGACCGTTCGCTTGCGCTCGCGCTCGGCGGTATGAGCCGCGGCTTCACGCTCCCAGCGCTTGCCGACGCATACGCGACCTTTGCAAACGGCGGCGTCTTTGCCTCCTGCGCAACGGTCCGCCGCGTTGAAGACGACCGCGGCCGCACGCTCTATGGGCACGCGCCGACAACGCGGCGCGTCTTCTCGGCAGACGTGAGCGCGATCATGAACGATATGCTGCAAACCGCCGTACAGGAAGGAACGGCGAAAAAGCTGAAAACGCTCCCCTTCCCCGTCTGCGCCAAAACGGGAACGGCGGAAGGCGTTCACGGCAATACGGACGCCTACTGCATCGCTTACACGCACGATCACGTCGTCGCCGTCTGGATGGGAAACGAGGACTACACACCCATACAGGCAACGGGCGGAGGACTTCCTGCAAATGCAGCGCTGAAAGCCATGAAAGCACTTTACACGAAGGGTTCGCCGAGCCAATTTGAGAGCAGCGACGATGTTGTAAAGCTTCGTTATGATAAGACAGTATACGATACGGAGCATCTCCTGCTGCTTTCCGATCCCGCAGCCCCTCCCGGGACAGACCGCGAAGAACTCTTCCGCAGGAGCGCCCAGCCGTCGGCGAGCAGCTCCTTCTATTCCTGCCCGACCATTCAGACGCCCTCCATTTTCTGCAAAAATGGAAGTGTTCAAATAGTATTATGTCAGACAGAGTACTACGATTATGAGATAAAAAGAGAAAATCGCGGCAAAATTACCACGATTTACAGCGGAAAATACCGTCAGACGATCTGCGATAACTCCGTAAAGGCAGGAGAAAAATATATCTATACCGTGATCCCGAAATACAGAGAGCATACGGGAACCGCGGTCGTCCTCCCTGAAATTTATATCGAAAACAGCATTTCGATCCCCGACGGATGGTGGCGCGAACAGCCGTGATCAGAGCTCGATTTTTTCCAGCGTTCCGACGGCCTCATTCACAAGAAGTTCTATATCGAGCTTCCCCTCCTCTGCTTGAATAAAAGAGAGTTTTGGCTTGATCGCAGGGAATTCGGGCAGAAAAACAGTACAGCAATCTTCATACGGAAGCACCGACGTTTCGAACGTGCCGATCTTCTTTGCGCGTACGATGATCTCCTCTTTATCGAATCCGACGAGCGGACGCAGAACGGGGAGCGTGACTACAGCGCCGGAGGACGTCATCCCCTCGATGGTCTGCGAAGCAACCTGTCCGAGACTTTCCCCCGTGATCAGACACTGTGCACCCGTGCGCTCTGCAATGCGCTCGGCAATACGAAACATGAAGCGGCGCAGCAGCGTTACATTGAGCTCGGGCGCACACTTTTTGTGGATCTCCTCCTGAATGTGCGTCACGCTCACCGTCATGATCGAGGCGGTCCCTGCATAGCGGGAGAGAATGCGGGCAAGCTCCACCACTTTATCTTTTGCCTGTTCGTTCGTATAAGGATAACTGTGAAAATGCAGATACTCCACAGTCATGCCGCGCTTTGCCATCATGTAACCGGCAACAGGCGAATCGATGCCTCCGGAGATGAGCAGCAGCCCCTTTCCGGATGTCCCGACGGGCATCCCGCCCGCGCCCTCTTCAAAGGTGCCGAAAACGAGCGCTTTTCCGCCGTCGCGAATATCGAGATAGACGGTATGCTTTGGCGTATGCACATCCACCGTCAGGGCGGGATATGCCTCAATCAGTTTTGCGCCGACCTCGGCATTTAACTGCATTGAGGTCAGCGGGTATTTTTTATCCCCGCGGTGTGTATCTACCTTAAAGGTGCCGCTCTTCGCACAGACCAGCTTTGCCGCTTCGAGAATACTTTCAAGATCGCTGTCGGTAAGGAATCCGAGCGAATACGAGTGCACGCCGAACACGCGCGCAACGCGGTTCTCGATCTCCTCGATATTCTCCTCCGAAAAGGCGGCAACAAGGTAACGTCCGCTCATGCGGCGCAGTTCGTGGCGGATCCCTTTGAGCGACTTTTCGAGATTGACGCAAAACATGCGTTCAAAATAACCGCGGTTCTTTCCCTTTAAATGAATTTCCGCATAGCGGATGATCACTACTTTTTCCATATCATTCAACCCTTCTCGCCCGCGCACAGGCATTGAGCGCCTGCGCGGCTTTTTCGATCTCTTCCTCCGTCGTCGCAGGAGAAAAACTCATTCTGAGAACGCCATAAAGCGCTTCTTCGCCATATCCGCACGCCTCGATCACACGACTGAACGGCTTTTTGGAACTGCATGCGCTCCCCGTTCCGACGGCGACGCCGCGATCCCACAGCTCGCGCTGTAATATTTCGCCGCGCAGCCCCGTCGCCGAAACGGTCAGGATATACGGCGTCCCGTTCTCCGGAGAGATGCGTTCAAACAGTCCCCGATCGAGCAACGCCCAAAGACGTTCGCGGTACCGCGCAATGCGTTCGGCGTCTTCTCGGAGAGAAGCAAACTTTTCCTCTGCCGCATGATAGAAGCAGGCGATCCCGAATGTATTCTCTGTCCCGCTGCGCATTCCGTTTTCCTGTCCGCCACCCATTACATAGGGCGCCAAAGCGGTGCAGCCCTTCCTTCGGATGAGCGCCCCCGTCCCCTTCGCGCCGCCGATCTTGTGCGCACTGACAGCGTAAAAATCAATATCCTTTGTAAGGCGTACGGGGATCTTCCCGAACGCCTGCACACCGTCGCTGAGAAACACCGCGCGCGGATTTTTTTGTTTGACCTTTTTTGCAATAGAGAAAACATCGTTGACCGCGCCCGTCTCGTTATTGACGTGAACGACTGCAACAAGGCTTGTTTTTTCGTCGACGAGCGATAAAAGCGCGTCCTCATCCACGCTTCCGTCCGCAGAAATCGGTGCAAAACGCGGTTCCACGCCGCGATTTTTCAGCGCTTTGAAGCTTTCGAATACCGCGGCGTGTTCACCGGCGGTCGTTACGGCATTCCCCCGTTTTGCGGCGGAAAAAACCGCCTGATTGTCTGCCTCTGTTCCGCAGGAGGTGAAAATAAGCTCAAATTCCGCCCGATCGGCGACGCGTTCCAGCAAATATCCGCGGGCACGCGAAATCATACGAGAAACTTCCGCGCCGCCATGATAGCGCGCGGAAGGATTGAAATATTCTTCTTTGAGATAGGTTTCCGCCTTCGCAACGGCGCTTTCCAGCGGACGCGTCGTTGCGGCGTTGTCAAGATAGATCATTGCGCTTCGAATTTATTTCTTCCCGCCGCAAAAACAATATACTCCAACAGCTCCGTTCTGCATTCAAGCACATAGAGCGTCTTTTCCAGGGTGGAAGAATAATAAATATAGATAAATATTTTGCCTTCCGCAGGCACGCGGTTGGGCGTAAGATAGGTTGGTTTTTTTCCGTGGAATCCGGCAAGCGTACGATCAAACGAAGCACTGTCCACATAGCCGATTTTAAGCATCTGATCCGCCCGGAGCGTTGCCAGATATTTGCGCGACTTCCCGTTGAACACTTTTGTGATTCTGAGTTCATCCTGCACGAAGTTATAATCGTAGCTCAGATTGAAGCGGCGTTTGATCTTCCAGAACAGGAAAAACAGCGCGAAAAAGATCACCATCGGGACGCACCAAAGCACGACGTCGAACACCTTTACAACCGTACTGGCGTCCTGCATGGTCATGGACGGGATATAGGTGAACGAAAAGAAAGCCATGATCGCGCCGAGCACGAGAAATACGATGCTCGCAATGTGAAAGATCTGATACTTCCTTGCTTCGCCCCGTCCGTCCGTTGCGACCGCGCTCTCTTCGTACAGCGCCGAACGCGCCATCAGAATTCCACCGTCCCTTCGTAGATTTTTTCAACGCCGCCCGTGAGCGTTACGGAACCATCGGACGAATACCGCACGATCAGATCGCCGCCTTTGAGTTTGACGGTGATGTCGGTATCTTCCTTGCACAGCCCGTTGAGCACACAGGCGACCGCAGCCGCAGCCGCACCGGTACCGCATGCCCACGTCTCGCCGTTTCCACGCTCCCAGACGCGCATTTTTACCGTACTTTCGTTGACGACGCGGATAAATTCCACGTTCGTCTTGGCGGGGAAATATTCGCTGTTTTCGATGCGGGGCCCGAGCGTTGCTACAGGCACGTCGTCCACCTTATCGCAGAAGATCACGCAGTGCGGATTGCCGAGATTGACAAGCGTAACATGGTAAATCGTACCGTCGATCTCCATGGGCTGGTTGACGATCTTATCTCCCTTCCAGACGGACGGAATGCACTCGCCATGCAGTTCGACTTTTCCGAGATCGGCACTTGCAGACGTGACGACGCCGCCGAAGGAGTAAACTTTTACCTCTTTCACGCCGCTCAGCGATTCGATGGTCATCGTCTCCTTTCTGACGATCCCCTTCTCGTAGAGATATTTTGCAACGCAGCGGATCGCATTGCCCGCGATCTGCCCTTCGCTGCCGTCCTTGTTGAAAATACGCATCTTCGCGTCGGCGACGTTGGACTTTTCGATGAGGACGATCCCGTCCCCGCCGATCCCGTAATGGCGGTCTACAAAATTGATCGCAAGCGATTCGGGGCAGGTGATCTTGCCTTCAAGATCTTCAAAATAGATATAGTCATTGCCGCAGGATTGCATTTTTGTAAATGCAAGTTCCGTCTTTTTGGTGCGCAGATTGTTGATATCGACAAGTTCGGTATTATACTCCGTAAACTTACTTGCGATGCTGTCGCACAGGGCGTTTGCCGTATCCAACGATGTGAGCACCGTGATGCCTAAGAGGATCGCATGATGGTGCAGTTCGATATAGTCGTTGATGGAGTCTACGTCCGTTTTGCCCGTATAGATGATATAGCCTATCTTGCCCTCATCCATGAGTTTGGAGACCTGCTTGGTCGCCTTCAGGCGATCGACAACGGTGACGTCGATCCCAAGCTCGGAGATGACCTTCGCCGTGCCTGCCGTTGCATAGAGGCTGCATCCAAGATCCGCGAATTTCTTTGCGATGGAAACGATCTCAAACTTATCCTGATCGTTGACGGTAAAGTACACGCCGACGGGATTCTCTTTCGTCGGATGACACATTTTGAAACCTGCGGAGACGAGTCCTTTGAAGAGCGCTTCCTCGATCGTCTTGCCGATCCCGAGCACTTCGCCCGTGGACTTCATCTCGGGGCCGAGCTGAGAGTTGACGTCGTTGAGCTTCTCGAAGCTGAATACAGGCACTTTGACCGCGACGTAAGGCGAATTCGGATAAAGGCCCGTGCCATAGCCGAGTTTTTTGAGCTTTGCCCCCACCATGATCTTTGTGGCAAGTTCCACCATGGGCACGCCCGTCACCTTTGAAATATACGGGATCGTTCTGGACGCGCGCGGGTTGACCTCAATGACATACAGCTGATTCTGATAAATGAGGTATTGGATGTTGATCAGACCCTTCGTTTTGAGCGAAAGCGCGAGTTTGGTGGAAATATCGACGATTTTTTCGAGCATCGCGTCGCTCAGATGATAGGGCGGATAGACCGCGATGGAGTCGCCCGAATGCACGCCGGCGCGTTCAATGTGCTGCATGATCCCGGGGATAAGCACATCTACGCCGTCGGAGATCGCGTCCACTTCCAGCTCGCTGCCCATCAGGTATTTGTCGCAGAGAACGGGATTTTCAATGTGCTGCGCCAGAATGACGTCCATATAGCGGGAAATATCGTTCTCCGTAAACGCAATGGTCATGTTCTGCCCGCCGATGACGTAGGACGGGCGAAGCAGCACGGGATAGCCGAGCGTCTCGGCGGCGCGGATCGCCTCCTCTTTCGTCATGACGGTAAGCCCTTTCGGGCGCGCAATGTGGAACTCCTCCAAAAGTTCATCGAAGCGCTCTCTGTCCTCCGCCATATCGACGGAATCCGCGCTCGTACCGAGGATGCGCACGCCCTTCTTATCGAGGTAGCCGCACAGCTTGATCGCCGTCTGTCCGCCGAAGGTGATGACGACGCCGTAAGGCTTCTCCACGTCGATCACGTTCTGCACGTCCTCGGGCGTCAGCGGCTCAAAATAGAGCCTGTCCGCCGTATCAAAGTCAGTGGAGACCGTCTCGGGATTGTTGTTGATGATGATGACCTCATACCCGAGTTCTTTGAGCGTCCAGACGCAGTGGACGGAAGAGTAGTCGAATTCGATGCCCTGTC